>JAJCZG010000122.1 GCA_029262475.1 Deltaproteobacteria bacterium | reverse complement strand
CGGCGGGTGACGAGTTAGCGCCCGTATGGCTCCCCGGTGAGATGGACGATATTATAGAAGGGTTCTCGTCACTCGACTTCATTGGCGAACCTAACACGCTAAGTGAAACTCACTACCCCTGGCCAACGATAGACGAAGTTTCAAGCGACACGGTAAACGACGAAGCATGCTGCGCCATTCCAAGCGCCGCTGAAAAGCCCTTTCTAAGTGGCCCTGTGTTAGCACCCCCAGGCGCAAGTCTCATTCGTAACAGACGGAGCGCTCAGGCTTACGACGGAGAGACCACTATTACGCTCAATACACTCCTTACAATACTCGATAAGACGCTCCCCCGCGCAGGCACGGCGCCCTTTGATACCTTGACAGGGGAAACGTCCATTAACCTTCTACTCTTCGTCCACCGTGTAGAGGGGCTGGAGTGCGGACTATACTTCTACATCCGTAACGACGACGACCTCGCGGACCTGAAGGCCGCTACACGCAAAGAGTTCTCATGGGAGAAGGTAGGTAGTGAGCCCCTCTACCTTCTAGCAAAGGGCGACGTAAGGGGGGAGAGCAAGTTCATGAGCGCAACCAGGATATCGCCTCCGACGGCGCCTTTTCTCTGGCGATGATAGCCAGGTTCAGAGAACTGATCGAGAAGAAGCCGCACGAGTACAGACGCCTCCACTGGGAGGCTGGAATAATAGGACAAGTCCTCTACCTTGAGGCCCTCGCCTCGGGGCTTGGCGGCACCGGCATCGGCTGCTTCCTCGACGATTTAGTCCACGAGATGCTCGGCCTTAAGGAGAATACCTTTCAGGATCTATACCACTTCACCATAGGCAGGCCGGTTATCGACACGCGCCTGACCACCCTGCCACCCTACCAGCACCTGGACGCGGATAAGGCTATACAAACATCATAACGGTTGCCATGTAAAACGATTGACCTGACATACGGGATCGGTTATAATTAACTCGTTTTTGTTACTTTTTGACAAATCCGCACGATAAACCATCGTAATTATATAAATCTTTAAGTCAATTTAGTAATTCATCATACAACCCAGAGGTCATTTAATGTTACGTTCAATCGCTATATTTCTAGTATTAGTCGTATCCATATTTCTTATGACAAGCTCTATAGAAGCTGGCGTTCAGAAGGAGAGCCGGGAGGCCGTTAATGAAATGCACAGGAGCTTTATTCTCGGCCTTGTTGAGAAGGCAGGGGGTGAAGAGCGCTCGGTTTCGGAGAAGGATGAGCTCATAAGGCTTGCAAAAGGGTTTGCTGAGAGCTTTGTCAAAAAGACCGATGACAGAAGCTTAAAAAAGGAGCTCAGGCAGAGCCTACGCAATTTGCCTAAATATAAAAAAGATACGGAGGAGGCTTTAAACTCCAGCGACCCGGACTTTTATGAAAAACTGGTAGATAAACAGCAACACGCTCTCGATATGGACCTTCTCGTAAAGGATTTTATTATAGGTCTCATAGAGAAATCCCTAGATAACCCCGTCCGGGAAGACGAAGCGGATCTCTTTAAGGAGACGGCAATTGATATTTCAACGACCTACAGCGCTTTAAAAGGGAGTGGTGGGTTCCTTAAGACGATCGAGAATATCATGAGCACACTGCCGTCGAGTGCCATTGAGACGGACGAAGAGATACTACTAGCCTTTCAGGAGGCGATGCGTCATCAAAACACCATCGTTAAAGAATATTTAGTAAAGAGGATAGCTCCCAGGATAAAAGAGATAGTCGACGGGCTCACAATCGAAGCCACAAGCGTGATCACAACGGATACAAGACGCGAGGAACTCCTGA
Source organism: Deltaproteobacteria bacterium (assembly GCA_029262475.1). Taxonomy (GTDB): domain Bacteria; phylum Desulfobacterota; class GWC2-55-46; order GWC2-55-46; family JAJCZF01; genus JAJCZG01. The sequence goes on along the minus strand of JAJCZG010000122.1, from coordinate 98,037 downwards.
AGACCTCCTTGAATATAACCCAGACATACGCCAAGCTTACCAACGACAGCGAATTTCACCGTACCAACTTGAAGAGGATCTTTACGGCAAGGCTTTCGGCGCCGAAGGTAAGCAGGTCGGTCAGCAAAGTTCACAACATAGATACCGAAAGCCGTAGGGACGCCGATACTCTCGCCGAGGAGAATCATTTCACACCGAATAATATCGTTATTCAGACCGGAGAGACCGTACACTGGAATAATAAAGACACCGTGACTCACGACATAAGGACCATAGACTTTCTAAGCGACGGACATTTCATAGCCCCGGATATAAAGCCTGACGGGGGCTTCGAATACCTCTTTACTACCCCTGGCGACTACTACTACATAAGCCTTAATCATAAAAATATGTATGGCAAAATAACGGTTATCAAGTAATATCAGCCTCAGGGCCGCCGTCCCTAAACTTACCTCCTAAAAACCTTCACACGCGTCACCACTTACCTCATCTCCACACGCACCGGCTTGCCATCTTGGCATTTTAGGAATATAATCTATTTATCGCCGTAGTTACGGTTGCCGGTTTACGCTAACGATTATAATCAGGCGAAGAGTTTTGAAATGTCTAAGCTACAGATGGGGGTTAAGTGAAGTCCGTTAAAAAGTATATCGTTACCCGCTTAAGAACGAGTCTCTTGGGGAGACGGGCTCTGAGCGAAGTCTCGGCGCTATGTTTACTATCTCTTCTCACTCCAACCGGCGCGCTAGCCAAGGGGCCGGTGGTAATAGAGTTCACGCAGACGCCGTGCGTCATAGTAGAGGCCGAAGAAAATCCGCAGGAGTACGTCTCAAATAGCAAGGCCGACTGCGAGAGGATAAACAGGAGAACCAAAGGAGAGAGATCTTTTAAGGAGCTTCGCCTCAAACCGGGAAAGACGGTCTTCAGGGTTGCCAATCTAAACGTCCCCTACGACCTTGGTTTCTGGGTGCGCGGCAAAGGTGTCGGCAGGCTCACCCTCCCCTCCGTATCAGGCGGCGGGCTAAAGACCGGCGCGACGCTTGACTACGTGATCGACCTCAAAGAAGGTGAGTACCTCTATAGCTGTCCCCTAAACCCCACGCCTGACTACCCACTGGTTGTGGAAGAGTAGTAATTTGGTAAATCGGGATCTTCATGAACTGTAATTTATCCTACATACCGGAGACGGCGCAGGGAGTAAAATTAAAGTGTGTACATTTCCAGGTGACGGCAAATGAGTAGAGTAAGGGGTCTTTAGATGAAGAAAAGAATCTATACAATAACTTTATTAAGCCTGCTTATCGGAGTTTTACTTACGATGAATATAAATAGCGAAACCAACGCCAAGTCAACGCAGACAGAAGTGCCGGGAGTAGATTCCGCGATCTTCGCCGGGGGGTGTTTCTGGTGCATGGAGCACCCCTTCGAGAAGATAGACGGTGTAATAGAGGTAATTTCAGGCTATACCGGGGGGGAAACAAAGAACCCCACCTATGAGGAGGTGTCGTCCGGCTCGAGCGGCCACCTGGAGGCGGTCCTTATCACATTCGACCCGAAGCGCGTAGAGTACGAAAAGCTGCTCGACATCTTCTGGAGACAGATAGACCCGACCGACGGCGGCGGACAATTCGTCGACCGCGGCAAGCAGTACACCTCGGCCATATTCTACACCGACGAAGAGCAAAAAAGCCTGGCCGAGGCATCGAAGGAGGAGTTGGGGAGATCGGGACGATTCTCAGCTCCCATTGTAACACCGGTAATTATGGCCGAAGAATTTTATCCGGCAGAAGACTACCACCAGGATTACTACAAGAAGAATCCTATTAGATACAAGTACTACAGGTACGGCTCCGGACGCGATAAGTTCCTGGAAAAGGCCTGGGTAGAAGGAGAAAAGAGTTTGAAGCAAAATGATGGCGGAAAATTCACCAGACCGGACGAAGAGACCCTTAGAACTCGCTTAACCCCTCTTCAATACAGCGTGACGAGGGAGAACGCCACAGAACGCGCATTCGAGAACGAGTACTGGGACAATAAAAAGGACGGTATCTACGTCGATATCGTCTCCGGCGAGCCGCTCTTCAGCTCCAGGGATAAGTTTAAGTCCGGCACGGGGTGGCCGAGCTTCACTACTCCCCTCGAAAAGGAGAATGTAGTCGAGAAGGAAGACCGTAAGTTCTTTATGGTCAGGACAGAAGTGAGGAGCAAGGACGGAGACTCTCACCTGGGCCATCTCTTTAACGACGGCCCAGAGCCTACCGGACTTCGCTACTGCATAAACTCCGCCTCGCTAAAATTTATTCCAAAGGGAGACCTTAAAGAAGAAGGTTACGGAGACTACGAAAAATTATTCGATTGATCTGGTAATGTCGTGGGGGGGGGCGATAAATTCTGCTTATAAGTCTATTTGCCGGACCTTACCCTCTTCCTCTGCACATCGAAGAGGTATTTCGTTATATCCTGTCTCTCTTCATCTTCCATGTGAACAAATTTGAGCGCTACTCTGAACTTCTTATCCTCTTCAGCAACGCCCTCGAGCTCAGTGGACCTTAACACCTCACCTAAAATATTTATATGGGTATACGGCTGCGGCGGAAGCCCGATAACCAGGTTCAAGACCTCACCGGGCTTAAAGCATTCCTTACTTCTAAAACAGATGCCTCCGGCGCTGATATTAATGTCTGTTGGTAAAGGGGTTTCTCCCGGGAGATAGACACTACCCTCGCCACCGGAGGTTTGCTTTATGATATGGTTCAGTTTTTCGTCGAAGAGTTTAATTAGAAGGAGAAGCTCGGAGTCCATCTTGCGCTGTTTAAGCTTCCTGAGAATCGGGGTGATGTCGTGAATAGAGGAGCGTTCTACATTGCGGGAAGTCTCACCTAACGGTGAATAAATGAGCGGAAGAGTATCGTCAATACGGAAGTCTTCTCTCTGATTGGGGAATGTCTCTTCCACGCCGTAAATAAATTTTTTCTCCATCTCAAAAACTCTCCTCAGGTAAAAAGTCAGTATCGATAAAAGACCATAAACGACATTTCTTTAATTTTACCATAACAGGTTAGAAATAAACATCTTTTTTGACACCAGGAGAGATTCTTCTCTCCATAAGTAACGCGTTAAAGTCGTTCTCCTTCGGTAAGATCCCCACATTAAAGAGGCCCGTTCATATAACGGTCTCTTTCTCCTATAAATGCTTTTTTAAAAAAAAGGAGGCGGGCTGAGCTCTCAGCCCGCCTCCCTGTTGATTCCGGCAAGTTACCAAAATCAACTTACGTTCTGGCGCTTCTTTTACTTGTTGTGGCAGGACCTGCAAACACCGGATACGCTGTTACCGCCGACTCTTCTAAGGAACATGCCGTCGCCGTCAGCTTCGCCGCCCCAGGTGGACTCAACTTCGTCCCAGGTCTTGTTGCTGAAGTGCGGATCATGGCACGATGAGCACTCAACCCTGTTGGCGGTGGTCCTGAGGAGATCGCCAATCGTGGCGCCAGTGTTGATGTAACCCTTTACAGCCCACCTGTTCGCGGTGGTCGTAGCGGAATCGCCCTCATTATTATCGCCTGCGGTGAAGCCAGTCGAAGTCATATGAAGGTCTGAGAGCAATGTACTGGTTGGCCTTAGCGAGGCCTTGTTAATCTCGTAGGATACGGATACCGGATGGTCATTGGTGAGGTCCGTACCGATATTGAGCCTGGTGGAGCCGATGATATCGGATACGGTGTTACTGTCCTCGGTGAAGGTCCAGTTAAAATCAACCTTGTTGGTGTTGTTCGATCCGTCGTTACCCTTACCTGGTGCGTTTACGAGGGTATCAATGGTGTTGACACCATCGTGACAGCTTAGACAGGCGAGTGTGGCTGCACCTATGTCGCTATCGGCAACGAAGGTACCGGCTACGGTCGTGCCGTATGCGGTGTAGGTCGTTGACTGTGTGCCCTTTGCCCATAACGGGGCGTGGCTTGCGCCGTGGTGAGGAGTATGACAGAATACACAAATTTCAGTCGTTCCGCCGTTACCGTCACTGTTGTCTGCCCTGAAATGGACGCCGTATGCGCCAAGGTTATGACGTGAACCCGCAATACCACCGGCGGCTACGTCAGCCGGGAAGTCAGACGGGGATAATGCGTTGGATGTGGCTGCAACGCCGAATACGAGACCAAGACCAAGGGCTACGGTGAGAATTCTTTTCATTTTTACTGCTCCTTTCAAAAGTGAATAAGATTATACTTCCTGCTCTACCAAAAGTTCTTTGCTGCTACCTGAAGTCTAAAACATAAGCTCAGGAACTATTTAAAGCCGCACAGTTAGGGTTTTTGGATACAAAAAACCCTAACTGTGCAAATACTGATCTATACTCCTACCAACGTAAAAAAGCCTTCGTAACCGACTTTGCGTATCAGAGAGTATCCTGAAAGACCGATATCACCTTCTTGCGATCTTCTTTCATTGAAGAGTAATCTTCAAGAAGTTCAGCAAGCCGCCTGGAAATTTCCAGCATCTCTTCTGACGGTATCTGCTTTATAAGATCGTTGGTCTCAGGATCCAGAATCTTAAAGACTATGTTGCCTGAGTCGCTGTCAACAGTTACCCTGACATCGGTATTAAAGCTGCTGAGCTGATCCCTTACCTCACTTGCGAGGGTCGAAATATCCGTAACCTCTCCGTGATCATCCACTGGAGCGGTACCTTCTTTAGAACGACCCGCAGCTTGCGAAGTAAAGTCTAAGACCTTGGCGCCACTTGACCTCTTATCCTGAACAGACCTATCCTCGACGACCTCCTCTACTACCCTGGCCGCCTTCCCTGAAGCAGACTGAACTTCTTTATTAGATTGTGTGTCGGTAGCATAGACCTTTACATCCATACTACCTATTTTATTTCCGATATCCATAACATCACCCTGTCTCTTGAACGGGAGGTGCGCGGAGACCCTGTAAGCGAAATCATCGTCAGATGGTTACTGTCCAGGGCCCCCGCACGAAAAAACCTCTTAATGTTCTATTCGCTTAACGCATGGAGGAGTAGATCTCCTCCTAACCGATGAGCGAAAGGGCCGACTGAGGCAGGGTATTAGCCTGCGCCAGGACAGACACACCCGATTGAACGAGTATCTGGTTCCTGGTAAATGAAGCCGTCTCTTGAGCAAAATCCAGGTCCCTGATTCTACTTTCGGCGGCCTGGAAGTTCGTGTACGTTACCTGCAGGTTGGATATCGTCGCATCCAGCCTGTTGGTGTACGAACCGAAACGCGCTCTCTGTGAATTAAGCGTAGTAAGAGCAGCACCGATGACGCTGATAGCTCTCTGCGCACCTGTCAGAGCGGCAACAGATGCTTTAGATGCCTGGATACCGAGATTGGTAGTCTTCAAATTACCCATGGTCACAGTCATTCGGTTGTTGGCGTTGTTTCTAAACCCGACCTGAATATTAATCGAGATACCGGAGGCGAGAAGCTTTTTACCATCGAACTCGGTAACCTCGGCTATTCGAGATATTTCGTCCCTCAGGTTTGAGAACTCGTCCTGGATATAAGTTCTGGAGTTCGTATCGAGAGTACCCTGAGACGCGGTAACGGCAAGCTCAGACATCCTCGTGAGGAGTTCGCTTATCTTCTGGGCGCTCTTATCGGCTATCTCAAGGGCGCTTATACCGTCGTTTGCGTTCCGGAGTGCTGCCTGTACACCTCTGGAGCTGGCCCTGAGCTGATCGGCCCTGGCAAGCCCTGAGGCGTCATCTGCGGAGCTGTTGACCCTGTAACCTGAAGAGAGTCTTTGTACGTTTACTGCTAGTGCCTTGTTATTTGTAAAAAGGTTATTCTGTGCTACTAGTGATGCTACGTTGGTATTGATTACTACTCCCATAGTAATTTCTCCTTCCATAGTTAACTTTTGGCTTCCGTACCAAAAATAAGTGGTGGTGTACTGAATAAGGCGGAAAGAGCCTTCTTAATTCACCTTCTAATGCCTTTCAAATTTCTACTAACTTCTTGATCTTCCCCCTTTCCGGCTTAAACGCCTGGTGACGGCGCGTTGGTGACTAATTGGTTATGTCCGCACTACCTATGTTTCATATGTTATATCGGACTACTTTAAGTTTTCTTTAGGGTTTTTTTATTTTTTTTTGATTTTTTTCGGTGCGGGTTGGAGCGTGGCACTTCAGTGGAGACTAAAGAAGGCGTTAGGCTGGTGAGCCATCCTTAGTGAAAGACGATATTCGGAAGCGTGCTTGAATGAAAGAAAGCGGACACTTCAAGTGTATGAATTTACTGTAAAATCTTCGAGAATTAATTGCTTCTACCCGGTCGATAGATCAGTAATCTGAGTACATAAATAACTCCTTCAAAGCTTTAACTCATTATTGTAGGCAGCTATCGCCGGCCCGGCCTCTTGCAATTTTCTAAGGTTCTTCGTAACGCCTGAGAGCTTTTCCTCCGCCAGCATGGAGATCATTTTGTCATTATCCATTATAGCTGAGACTATATCGCTGGCCTCTTTATCACCCTTAGAGAAGACCACACGGGCCCCCTCTATCTCGGATGCGATGGCTTCGCGCTCTTGCTGAAGGGTAAGGGCCTCGTCAAGGCGCCCGTTTACCAGGCTGGCATTCTGCCTCATGGATATATCGTATATCGCCTTTAGCTTTACGATAGATTCGTTCTTCATCAAGTCTCGTCCTTTATAAAATTAGAGTTTTACGGCATTAGTACTTAACAGATAACATGCCGGAGTCTTTCTTGTTAGGTGAAGACACGCTCTCTTCGCCCTTCTTGTTCTGAATGCCTTCCCACCCCTTGCGAAGCTCCGTTATAAGCCCTGAGACGGTATCGAGAGGGGCCTTGTCGTTATTGATATTGGCCTTTGTAAGCTCCTCCATCATGAACGCATAGAGCCTTGTGAGATTCTCGGAGATTATTCCGCCCCGGTCCATATCAAGGGCGTTGTCAAGCTCGCTTATTATGGCCAGGGATTTATTTATAAACTTATTCCTGGTCTCAATACTACCCTGGTCTATTGCCGTCTTGGCGCGTGAATTGAAGTCGATCACACCATCGTAAAGTAGTATGATTACTCCAACCCCGTCAGCTGTCATGACATTACTCTTCTGATACTCCTTAGCCAGTTGCATTTCACACCTCCCGATAAATTACTTTGACTGCGATTGAAGATTACTTAAAAATGTGCTCTGGGACTTAAGTCCCACAAGGAGGCCTTCAAGAGAGGCGAATTGCAGCCTCAGGCTCTCCTCGTACAAGGTCAGGCCAAGCTCTTTCTTGTCTATATCGTCATTATATCGATCAATACTACTTTTAATGCTTTTGTTTTTGTTTGTGATGCGGCCATCGCTGAAATCGATAAACGTATCTATCTTGGCGCTTAGAAGGGTCGCAAAACCGTCGGTTCCCGTATCATCTGTAAATAGATTGATCACGTCATCGAAGTTGGTGCCAAGGAGCCCCTTGAACTGAGCAGAGTCAAATGATAATTTACCGTCCTTTGTGGTGATACCGGCGTAGACGACTCTGTCCATCGTCGAGACGCGTCCGGTTACAATATTACTAAGGACGCTTCTCATGTCGCCAAGCGTATTACGCGCCGCCGTCTCGCCGAAGAAAGGCTCGGCTACCTTCGTCTTACTGTCGTAAGTGTTATTGGTATTGATATATTCTACCATGCTATTGAATTTATTAACTAAGTTGGAGACCTTATCAGCTATCGCGGTGTCGTCTCGTTTAATGTTGAGTGAAACAGTCTTGGTTGGATCTGCCGATGAGAGGTTAAGCGTTACACCTGTGATTACGTCACTAATGATATTTGTGGAGCGCGCTATAGAAAGGTTATCGACCTTTATGTTGGCGTCAAGTGCGCTCTGAAGTGTTGTGTTGAAGGCTAGAGTCGTATCATTTTGTGTAATGTTAACCGTATTCGAGGCCCCGGTGGTATCCGAGGTGAGTATCAGACGCTCAGGGTTGGAAGCGGCGCCGTCGTTAACTATCGTCGCCGTCACTCCAGATTTAAGGGCGTTTATGCCGTCCCTCACATCCGCCAGTGTTGCGCCTGCGGCGAGGGTAACCGTCTGATCGGCTCCCCCGCCCAGGTTATAGATGAAAGAGCCGCCGGCTGCGGAGACGACTGTAGTCTCCAGAGCCACTCCATCTGCGGCTATTTTGTGCGACTGCGCAAGATTATCCACAACTATTGAGAATGTACCGCCGGTAGCAGAGGAGCCGACCGTTGCCGAAACAATCCCCTCGTTTGAGCTTACGGAGGTAAAATCCTTAAAATCCGTTGCGGTCTTGAGCTTGGCTGCAGCAGTCTTCAGGTCTGTCAGGCGTGCACTTAGTGTCTCAAAAGCGGCTGATTTAAGCTCAAGGTCCTGAACCTTTTGATGCATGGCATTTACGGGCTCCGCCTTTAAACTCACCAACTGTTTTATGAGATTGGCGTAATCTATTCCGCTTGATACTCCTGAAGTAGCTGATATACTCATGTCGTCACCATTGAATCCTCTAGCAGCGCAAGGCTTTCACTCTGCGTACCGCTGTATGTTTGTAGCAGACTTTCGACTTTCTTCCCTATCTTAATCAGGCTATCTTCCGGAAACTGCTTAATAACCTCATTCGTCTCGGGGTCTATGACCTTGACGACGAATTTCATGGACTCATAATCTATAACGGCTTTTAACCTTAGACCCATGTGCCCGAAATGTTGATTGAGGCTAGATGAGACCTCTTTAGCTTTTACGGATATAGCGCTTGCTTCCACCGGATCGGAGTGAGAGACCTCGGCCATTGTGGCCTTCGGAACAATCGTCTTAACCGGAAGGGATGCCCTAACAAAACTACGGCTGTCATTAATCTGCGAGGCGACGAATGTGTTCACTGCGATACTGCCTAATGAACTACTGTTAATCATCGTAATCACCTCCACATTCTTTGACTGTGGGCTGTTATGCACTTATTTTATCCTAAGTTCATAAAAGTTTAGAGATCTCTCCTATTGTAGCAGTGTCAGCGCAGCCTGCGGAAGCGTATTGGCCTGTGCCAAGACGGAGACTCCCGACTGTACCAGTATCTGATTCTTGGTAAATAGCGCTGTCTCGTGCGCGAAGTCAGCATCTCTTATCCTACTTTCAGCCGCCTGAATATTGGTGAATGTAACCTGCAGGTTGGAGATGGTCGCGTCGAGCCTGTTAGTAAACGCACCGAATCTGGCGCGTGTTCCGTTGATGCTCTTTATGGCTGTCTTTATCAGCCCCATTGCGGACTGTGCTCTTGTTAGAGCGCTCAGGCCGGCTGCTGTGGCGTTAAGGCCGAGAGTGCTGGCAATCATCTTTCCCATTGTCATCGTGAGCCTGTCGTCTGCGGAGCTTCTGAAACCGATCTGGATATCAACAGTGATACCCGAAGCTAGCAACTTTTTACCGTCGAATTCGGTAACATTGGCTATTCGGTCTATCTCCTTAACAAGCTCAGCCCACTCAAGGTGGTAGTATCCCCTCGTCTCGGTATCGAGTGTGCCCTGTGAGGCGCTGACGGCAAGCTCGTTCATCCTCGTAAGGATGTCGCCGATCTTAGCCGAGCTCTGATCGGCTATTTCGAGCGCACTTATACCGTCATTGGAATTCCTTAATGCGGCTTGAATTCCACGCGAATTGGAGCGTAACAGGCTTGCCCTCGCCATACCGGCGGCGTCATCGGCCGCGCTGTTGACCCTGTAGCCGGAGCTAAGTCTCTGTACGCTCAGTTTTAACTGCTTATTGGATATATTAAGATTTTGCTGGGCAATAAGTGATGCTATATTGGTGTTGATTACGAGTCCCATTGTTCACCCTCCTTAGTATAAAAATTGGCTTCCTTGCCATTATTCGATTCTCTCTCGCCGCCTTCCGGCGGTCTCTTTAAGGTGTTTATTATGCACCTCACTTCAGCTATAACCTCCCTTCTATTCCCGATTTATACTCAAAGGACTATGAGCGCTTTTAAACTCTTATCCTATGTTTAATTTATCGGTAGATTGAGGTTAAACTTTAAAGATTTTTTAATCTTTCAGAGAATCTCCTTTATTGGAGAGGAGGGTGAGCTCTTCTCCTACAAGCTCTACTAGGGGAATGGCCTCATATTCAATAAGGTCGGTTATGGCGATAACGTCACCGGAGTCCAGGGCTGCCTTTGTATCTTCAAAAATGCCGACTAGGGTTTCGAGGCTCTCGACGAGACCGGTGAAGCCGGGTGGGGTCACCGAAAGACGGATATTGACCGAAATGGCGTCGTAGGTCTTCATTAAGTCATGTGAGGAGTTCAGTGCCCTTGAGAGCGCCTCGGTGGCTTCACCGTACTCCTCGTCTCTGTACCTGTTAAGCGCCAGATTCAAGTCGCTACATATAAAATGTATCAATTGCAGACACGACCCGAAGCCTACCAAAACTAGCTCTTCACGCGTTGAGGCAAGTATTTTAAGCTCGTTTACCTCTACCAGGAGTTTTGACTGGAAGGGTTTTTCTCTCCAGTCAGTAACCTCCTCGCCGTCAACGCAAATGCTTGTAATGATATGAGCGCACGAGTTAAGCTCGTCTTCGAACGCCTTTATGCATGAGCCGACATCGGTATCGTCGCCTTCTATCTCAAAATCGACTTTTACGTGGTTTAAAAATATCTGCGTCATTTAAGCTCTATCTCCAGAGTTTACATTTTTTAAAAGAAATTAAATCGCGGCGACGCCCTTAAGCTTCTCTTCGGTGCTTCTTCTCGCCTCTTTTATAAGTTTTATGAAGTGTCTGGCGTTAACGGCAACTACGCTGTAGGTCTGAATAACGTGTTTTAAATCTTTTAACGCCTGCTCCTTATCGTCCTCAATTAGCTCTTCATTCTTCTGCTGGAGCTTCAGGGCATGGTCCAGGGCCGCCAGGGCTTCAAGGAGGAAGAGGGCGTCCTTTACAATCTTGAAGAGCTTCTTCTCAAGGCCCCTTATCTTTCTTGTCGCGCTAAGGAGCTCCGGCGAAAGCCCCGACGATTCTATAGTTTTCCTTAGCTTTTTAGCCTTACTAACTATTTGGTCGGCGATCTTTTCGATCTTCCCGAGTGAAACAAAGAAGATATCAAAGGAGTTGTAGAGGGCCTGCCAATCGACATCAACGGAGGTGTTATCAACCCTTCGGAACGCCTCCTCCACGGCACTGCTTTCAGTGCGCTCGTCGCTATTATTAAAATACTTTTCTATGACTGCGGAGAAGGGCATATTCTCATAACCCTTTATAGCCGCCGCGCCTTCGGAGGAATTTATAAGAACCGGAGGATTCTCCTGTCCACTAATTCTCTCACTGTAATCTTCGAACCACTGAAGGACCGTTACCCAGGCCGCGCAGCTCGGGATCAGCTTCCCGTCCATACCGTCAACCCAGAGGAGGTCGCCTTTTCTTTCGATAGGCTCTGCGGTATATACCTCCTGCTCCTTAATATTAACGCCGTTTCTTCCGAACTCCAGCTTTTGCTCTCCGTAGACGCTCCCTGTAACATGCGTCTTATTGTTTGAATAAGAGAGGTCTTGACCAAGGAGTATAACCGGGCTTGCGCCCGCATAGAGGGCTATATCGAGTGCGGTAGTCGATACGCTGCCGCTCCCGCCCGGAAAGTAACTGCTCCCCCAAAAGGCCGCGTGCTCGCGGGAGAGGGTGTTATAGGTGCAGAAATAAGTATACCTCTCCCTCACCTTCCTCTCCGTATAGAGGGTCGGATTAGATACCTCGGCCAGGAGGAGGCGTACCTCTTCGTCCTCCTTACCATTGGCGAAAAATGTCGAGAGGGCGACCTTCTCGGCCGATATCACAAGGTCCGGCACTACGCCGAACTTCAAAAGAGGGCGATACGCCGAGATAGCGGCGACAATGAGGGCCTTGCCCTTTACCTCTTTTATGAGGTGAGCGTTCTTCTCAAGGGACGGCCCCGCGCCTACTATTAATGTCGGCAAGCCTGCGAATTGATCCTTCAAGACGTCTATCGTCGGACTCTCGATAAGAGACGACACATTCTCAAGATAATTCTCCAGCCAGCTCTTTGAAGAATAGACGAGCGTATTGATATTTAGCCTCCTCTTGGAGTAGGCGTTATTTACCGTAAAGGCGAAGTCCATGAACTCCTTTTCGAATGTATTCTTATACGGCGCGGTCTGGAACTGGACTATGTCCTCAACTCCGTCGGTCTTCTGGTCCACCAGTTTTCTAACATCATCCAGGCTCGTAGTAAACTTAACCGAGGCTGATCTTATAAGGCCGGTCATATCTACGGACTCCAGTATCGAGCGCAGGAGACCCGGGCTTGGCTCATAGATCATAACGGAATAGATCTCTTCTTCGAGGAGCAGACTTGGCACATACCCGAAACCGAGACCAAAGACCAGGATCCAGTCGCGCTTCTTCTTCATAATGAGCTCGACGCTCCGCTTGGCCTCGGTAACAGGGTCATAGCGGCTATGAAAATACTTGCCCTTGAAGGTAAAGGTCTTCTCCCCTGCCTTTGCTTCCTCAACTACAATCTCTTCTGCATCAACGGTTGAGAGGAGCTCGGCAAGTGCCGGGTTCTTCTTCCTTAAAGCTTTTATGTTTTTATTAAATATTTCAGTCACTTATCACTCTTCAGTACTGGTTCTATCGTAAAACCTATAGTGTTAATACCCCTCCAGACCCAGAAGGCCGTGTCGTCGACTTCGCCGATAGAATGCGAGAGGCGTAGAAAATACTTGTCGTCTGTCTCAAAATAATGCAATAACGGTGCCGAAAAGAGCTCTGACCTGTCGCTCGATATCCTCACAGCAATATCATCGTCACCGATCACGACGGAGCCGTCGGTAGCGCCAAGGCAGCTAGATGCGCTTACGGTAGAGCTAACCGCTTCGTCGTGTTTAACGCTCTTGCCCAGCAGGTAGAACCTCTCCGGCTCATCGCCGCCGTTTACGGACTCGTACCAGAGACTTTCCTTATTAAAGGCCGTAGGGAAAAATGATAGTATTGCGAGCCTAAGACTTGACGCGGCCAGCCCGTCGAGCTTAAGCCTGTAATTTATTTCAAGACGAGGTTTGCCCTTATGAAGCGTAAATGTCTTTAATAGATTACCCGTCTCCATCGGTATAGCCGCAGAGATCGTTACGCTCTCCGGCCCGTCATGGATACCTGGCTCTACTGTAGAGAGGTCTGTAACCTTACGCCCGTCGCGCTGGACATTTATGAAGTGCCCGCTAAAGAAGTCTGCCCCGAGGTGTATGTCGTCAAAGTAACCGTGGGGGAGTGTTCCGATTACAGGCTTATCCGTTAACTCCGGGAATGTAAGCGATTTTATCGAGAGCCCTTTAGTAAGGAGGAATTCAGCGCGTATACCGGGGCACTCAACGGAGAGTATCTTCTTATCAGTTTCTATCTTCGCCTTGGCGAAGTCTTTACCATTAGCTACGGCACCGGTGGAGCCCGCCCCTGCGTTGCCCTCTCTGGAGCTAACATTAGAGGCCAGAAGCCTTTCGGTCTCTACCATGAGCCACCCCATTGAGTTTTGGAACTCACGGAGCTTTTCGTCCGTTGTATTGGTTCTAAAATCACTTCCCCAGAGGAGGCATAGTTTTTCGCGTAGCGCTTCGGCGGCTTCGTCACTTATAGAGGCTTCGAGCTTCAGGATGTTACCGAGGGCCTTATAGCACTGGGTATTTACATGGACGCTATCTCTGCCCGTCACGGCCCACCTGGTGGGGTTATATTTATTCTGTTTCTTACACGGGAGCGGAGTCTCGGGGGAAGTAAGCCTTACGGTATTAAGGGCCGAGGGGCCTGGTGATGAGATCACACTATTTACAAATTCGGAGGGGAGCACCAGTTCGACGCTCTCGTCACGCTTAAATATCTCGTAGAGGTCGGCTATCTTATCCCATTCACCGAGAGAACTGGTGCGTGCGTCGCCGCCCGGCCTGAAGTCGAAGACCTCGGCGTCATTACCGTAGAGAGGGAAGCCTGGAACCGACCCATCGGAGGCGGCGAGCTCGGCCGCTCCCTTCTGCGACTCTATGAATTCGAGATACTCGTCAAGTGTGATTATACCGTGTATATATCTTTGAAACTTCTGAAAGGCTATCGAGTGGCTCCAGAGGAGGTTAATCTCACCCGTCCTTCCAGCACTCCTCTGCGGGTAATAGAGGTACTCTTTTGGATATGAGTTATAACGGGCCGAGTTATTCCAGTCCATAACGAGCGTTTCATAACCTGCCTCCAGGTAGAGATCCACCAGGGCGCCGGAGAATGTCTGTTCGTTCACAAGTGCTGTCTTCGGCGTAGTTCCGAGGAACTCTCTATAGTATTTGTTCGCTGCCGCAAGGTTCCATCGGTTCACCTCGACAGGGGCGAGCGGCATTATGAGCTGGCTAAGGCCCGAGCCTATGAATTCGGCCCTGCCGTCGTTACATAATGAGGAAAGGCGCTCGATAAAACCTTCGTCAATTCTTTTTATTTCGCTCAGGGTGCAGGCGGTCGCCTCTACTCCTACGGGCGTGCCACGCTCAGCAAGGTCGAGTATCGGGGTGTAAGCGTCCCGGATAAGACGAGCGTAATCGTCTCTGGCTATAGAAGAGAAGGCGAGGTTTAGATGAAAGAGTGTGTAGAGTTTAAGTATCGGCATATAAGGCGCGCCTAACGCTTTACCTTGAAGATGACGGAGTCAATTGCAGCTTCGACCCGTTGAAGCGCTTCCCCGCGGTCCACACCGTCGGCTATCACAAAACCGGCCCTGTCCGGGTGGGCGCGGACCTGCGGCTGCTCGTCTCCCTCGGCCCGGTAGAGTGATGATCTTCGTACGCCCGGCATGGATGAGAGCTCCCTAGCTCCCTTAATTTCATCAATTACTCCCTCGGGAGGAAAGAAGAACCGAATAGCTGCGCCCCTTGAGTAAAGAGGCGTGAAATCCTCCGGTTTTAACGGCTCACCCACGGCATATTTAACCGCTGCACTAACCATGTCAACGCCGGTTGATAGCGGTATCTGGTCTGTTGCGAAGTAGCCTCCGCTAAGCCTTGCGGCAAGCTCTATTATCGCAGGCCCCTTTTCGGTTAAGACTATGTCGCCCTTTACTATGCCGTCGGTTATGCCCATTGCAAGAGCGCCGCTCTCGACGAGGGCGTTTATGGCTCTTCTCTCTTCCTCGGAGAGGAGGGCTGGCATAGTGCCTCCGTCCTCTATCATGTACGGGATAAATTCATCGAGGCGGCTGTAATTCCTATCGGAATATGCCGGGGTATAACACTTGCCGCCGATCATCATCGACTCGGTGCTTATCTGCGGCCCGGAGAGAAAGCTCTCAACCATGACGCGCTTGACGGTCGAAAACGAGAGGCTCTCGTTGTAAGCCCATTTAAGGTCGGTAGACTCGTCTATTAATAAAACCCCCCTCGCCCCTCGTCCGTCAACGGGCTTTATCACAAGTGGCCAGCCCCACGCCTCAGCAGCGTCAATTATTTCGATATGGCAAGAGACCTCGGAAAATTTTGAAGTCTTAACACCGTCGAATTTAAAGCTCTCCTTCATAAGGAATTTATCCGACGCAATGATAGCCGAGTCTGTGAGAAGCCCCGGCAGGTCGAAGTGTTCGGCGACTGTCGCGACCGTCATCGGCACGTCGTTAGCGATAGTCATGACGCCTGTTACCTTGTCATCCTTATTCTCGAAAAAATAATTTATAACGGCCTTTAGTGTCTCGCCGTGGTCCCTTGTACTAGCGATTATAGCTCCGTCGGCGTACTCAAATGCCGGTGCGTCGGGGTTTATATCCGTACCAACGACCTTAAGGCCCATCGCTTTAGCGACCTCATAGGCCCTCACCTGTTCAATGCCGGCGCCGATTATTATGAGGACCTTAGCCAATATAAAGCCCTCCGTTTACATTTAGCGTATGGCCGGTAATGTATGACGACTCATCGGATGCGAGAAAGACCGCCGCTCCTGCTACGTCCTTATATTCGCCCATCTTTTTTAAAAGTATCTTTTCTTCCAGTCCGAGGCCGGTGGCGGCCCCTGCCATATCCGAAGCGATAAGCCCCGGGGAGATTGCGTTTACGCGGATATTTCTTTTAGCGCAAAATATCGCCAGGTTTTGAGTAAGCGCAATAAGCCCGGCCTTTGATACGCAGTAGTGGGTCGTTCTCGGCCCACCGTACTGTCCGCTCACCGAAGATATATTTATTATGGAACCGCCGTCGGTGAAATGCGGCAGTGCAACCTGCGTCACCTTGAAAGGGCCGGTGAGGTTAACGCCCAAAACCCTCTCCCAGTCGGCGTCTGTAATTTTATCGAAGTCGTTTGGGATATTAATGCCTGCGTTATTTACGAGTATATCTATCTGACCAAGCTCGAAAGTAATCTCTTTAAATGCTTTTTTTATAGCGCCTCGGTCTTCAACCGGGAGACTTACAGAGATGGCCTTGACGCCTAACGCTTCTATTTCACTTACTACGGCATCAGCACCTTTAACGCCCTCGTTGTAACAGACGGCAACTAACGCGCCTTCTTTGGCAAAAGCTCTGGCAATACCTGACCCTATGCCCCGGCTCGCTCCCGTTACGACTGCAACTTTACCTTTAAGCCTTTGCATCTATCACCTCTTTGGCCATGCGCCTTATATCTTCTATTGATATTCCGTATTTTTCGGCGAGCAGAGCAGGCTCGCCTGATTCTGCGAAGGTGTCGTCTATCGCCACCATTCTCATCGGGGTCGGAAGGGTCTCGGCTAAAATCTCTGCCACGGCCGACCCGAGCCCGCCGAACCTGTTATGGTCCTCTGCCGTAACAACCGCACCTGTCTTTTCGGCACACTCGATTATAAGCGCCCTGTCTATGGGCTTAATCGAGCTCATATTGACCACCATCGCGTCTATCCCCTCTTCACCTAATATGGTGGCCGCTCCGTAGGCCCTGTGGAGCATAACGCCGGTAGCGATAATCGCTACATCGGTGCCCGCTCTTACTATCTTACCCTTACCGATCTCAAATCTCTCGTCCCCGCCCAGGACCGACGGCACAGGGCTCCTGCCTGTCCTCATATAGAGAGGGCCTTTGTGATTTAGCATCGCGCTTACCGCGCCGGGCATCTCAACCGGGTCTCCGGGGGCCAGAACCGTAAAATTCGCTATCGAACGGTATATGGCGATATCCTCCATCGACTGGTGCGTCGGGCCGTCCGGGCCGGTGTCCAAACCTAAATGGCTTGCCACTATCTTTACGTTAAAGTTCGGGTATGCTATGGAATTTCTCGCCTGCTCTATCGCGCGCATTGCCGCGAATACTCCGTAGGCGGTAACTACGGGCGTAATTCCCATAGTCGAGAACCCTGCCGCGAGAGAGAACATATTTTGCTCTGCTATTCCGCACTGAAAGAACCTGTCAGGAAAGGCCTCACGAAAGAAATTGGTGCAGGTGCCTCCCGCGACGTCGGCGTCGAAGACGACAAAATCCTCTCGCTCCTCACCGGCCTTTACAAGAGCTCTGCCAAAAGCCTCTCTAAGGGAAATGTCATTCATCTTCTTCCCCCTCTCCGCTCTTCCCGGTAAGCTCGGCGGTTAGTTCACCTAGAGCAATCTTTAACTCTTCGGCATTCGGGGCGAGGCTGCCGTGCCATTTCGGGTGATTTTCCATGAAAGAGACACCCTTGCCCTTTACAGTATGCGCTACTATAACGGAAGGGACCCCTATGGTATGTCTGGCCTCCTTGAAGGCATCGAGTATCTCCTCTATATCGTGGCCGTTAATTTCCAGGACATTCCACCCGAAGGAGGTAAGTTTTTCTGCGAGGGGTTCGAGGGCCATGATATTCGAGTTATAATCGTCGCTCTGTAGCTTATTATAGTCTATTATTGCCAATACATTATCAAGTTTATAATGGGCACCGAACATGAACGCCTCCCAGCATTGACCTTCGTTAAGTTCGCCGTCGCCAAGCACGGTATATACGCGAATCTCCTTACCCTGGTATCTCGCGCCGAGCGCCATGCCGAGGGAAGCAGAAAACCCCTGAGCCAGAGAGCCGGAGTTAAATTCCACACCCGGAGTTTTAAGCCTGTCCGGGTGTCCCTGGAGCATCGAATTGATACGGCGAAGCCCCTTGTACTCATCTTTTGAAAAATAGCCGGAGGCCGCAAGAGCGGCGTAGAGTACCTGGCAGGAGTGTCCCTTTGAAAGGACGAACCTGTCGCGGTCGTCGAGCATGGGGCGCTTCGGGTCGTGGCGCATCTCGTCGAAGAAGAGGCACGCGACAATATCGGCCGATGAGAGCGCACCGCCGGGGTGCCCTGAGCCTGCGGCGTGATTCATAAGGAGGATATCCCTTCTTATCTCAAGGGCCCTCTCCCGGAGTTCGCTAATACGCTTTTTTCTATCCATAATATTTCAATTTTTATAGTCGTTAAGTTCCGCCATAAGCGATTTTCTTAGTTCCGCTATCTCCTCACCCTTAAAGCTATCGGTGGTGATACCGGCCTCCTGGTAGGAGAATCTTTCAAGGTCCATGCCGCTAACGAGACCCATCTTCACAGAGTCGGCGTACATACGCGTACCGACAATTGGCGTGGCAATGGATATCCAGAACTCTTTTACGCCGTCTCTCTTAAGCTTCCACGCGTAGCGGATTGTATCATCAATATTGGAGCGCGTCTCGCCCGGTATGCCGATAACGAAAGCCGCAGCAGGCCTAAGCCCCGCCTCCTTAATGAGCTCCACAGAACGGTCAACATCCTTCAGATTAAAATTCTTACCGATAAGGTTTAGGAGGACATCCTGGTTGCCGCTCTCCGGCGTTATCCATATCGTCTCAAAACCGGCCCGCTTCATGAGCTTAAGCATATCGAGATCAAATAGATCAGCCCTGAAATTTCTGGCAAAGAGTTTTAAGCCGTAATCGCGCTCCCCCAGCATCTGAAAGATCTTTCGCGCCCTCTCCTGATTGAGCGTCATGTTGTCGTCTTCGAACATGATGCCTTCTATCTGGTATTTTTCCACATACAGGTCAATCTCCGCCAGAACGTCTTCGGGCGAGCGCGCGCGGAAACGCCTCTGGCTATTACCCGGCACCGTGCAAAAACAGCAGTCAAAGGTGCACCCCCTGCTAGTCATTAACTTAATCGTACGCCCCTCGGCAGAGACGGAAAAATGTTTTTCTATCGGCAAGAGATCGAAAGCCGGAAAAGGAAGCGCGTCAAGGTCAGGTATAAGCTCCTGAGGGTTTACTACAGTCTTGCCTGAAAAATCCCTCGAAGCAATTCCGGGTAAACGTCCAGCCTTCGCGTGTTGCCCCTCGGATAAGCATTTAACGAGCTCTACGAAAGACTTTTCCCCTTCTCCAAGCACCGCGTAGTCAACGAACTCCTCGGCGAGCACGTCACCGGGAACAGCCGTAGAGTGGTTGCCGCCGACGACGGTGATGATCCCCTCGTCTACTTCCTTGGCCAGACGCGCTATGTGCCGTCCGGCGGGGTAGATGGAGCTAAATATAACGGAGACGCCGACGATATCGGGCTTTCTCCTCCGTATCTCTTCCTTTATCTCGTCGAAGCTAAGGCCGAAGGTATAAAAGCCCTCGTTAAAGGGCTCACCGAGCTTGTTTCTCTTGCAAAACCCTTTTGAGACCCTTCTCATCTGGGCGGAACCGTCTATTGGAGAAGAGTTGCCGAAACCCTCTATAAAGGCGTCGAGGAGTTCTACCTCCAGGCCTGCCTCCAGGAGAGCAGCCCCGAGCATGGTAATACCCAGAGGCGCACCGGCGCTAACATACCCCTCGCTCTCAACGGATGCGAAGAAGGGCGGATAGATAAGCAGTGTCTTTAACTTTTTTTCACTCAATTTGACACCTGCATATCACGGATTAATTTATAGTCGTACCTGACGGCGGCCCATTTAGCCTCCTGTGCGCCGGCCTCGTCCCTCGCAAGAGCTACGAGCTCTTTAACCCTCTCCTTAGGTATTTCAGGGTTAAAGAGTATACCGTCGTTCTTTGTCGTCACCTTTGCCCAGTCGAGATTGGCCGGGTCAATTAGGCCGAGTTTTATTGCCTCGTTATATAGCTCGGTACCCGGAAGTGGTGTGGCAATGCTCATCATTACGCTCATGGGGTCGAGTTCCTTCATAAATTCTATGGTCCTGAGTATCTCAGCCTCCGTCTCCCACGGGAAGCCGATTACGAACTGCCCGGTAAAACGGAGATTATGTTTTTTAAGTATTTTGACGGCGTCTCTCGACTTCTCGACGGTCGTCCCCTTCTTCATGCGCTCAAGCACACGGTCGCTCCCGGATTCAATTCCAAGGGCCACGGCAGCGCACCCGGCCTCTTTAAAGGCGCGGGCAATATCGTCGTCGATCAGATTACTCTTGGTATTACAGACCCATCTGAAATTCGGCCCGAAATTTGTCTTCTTTATAAGCTCGCATAATTCGAGTACCCATTTTTTATTAACGGTAAAGCTATCGTCCGAAAAGGAGAAGAATTCGGAGCCGTAGCGTTCCTCCATGAACTTCATCTCGGCTAAAACGTTACCTGGGCTCCTGAACCGAATTTTTTTAGTCCAGACATTATGGCTCGAACAGAATGTACATGAATACGAACACCCGCGAGTAGCAAATATATTTGCGAAATTATCGGAGTGCATGCGCTCCTTATTTAAAATCAGGTATTTTGCCGGAAAGGGTATGCTGTCGAGATCTTCGATAAGGGGCCTCGGTGCGGTCCTCATGAAACGCTCGTCTCTGGTGTAGGCTATCCCTTTTACCGTATTGAGCGCTCTTCGCTCCTCATAGCAGCTTATGAGGTCGAGGATGGTATCCTCACCCTCTCCTATGACGACTACGTCTACGGCTTTATGGGAGGCGACCTCCACGGGACAGCACGTCGGGTGCGGCCCGCCAAGGACAATATGAATAGTAGGGTCGATGGATTTAATAAGTTCGGCGGTTCTGTAGGCGAGCCCCACGGCCGGGGTCCGTACGGTGAGCCCCACCATCTCGGGACGAAAACTCTCTATTAGCGATATGATCTCGCTCCATATCTTATGCGAGCCGCCCTTGATGGTTTCGAGATAGACTTTGTAATCGTCCATCTCGTTTTTGAAATCATTTGTGCCGAGCTCGTCTGCGGCATCGTCCTTTAAATCCGGGTTAAAGATGACCGCATCGTGACCGGCCTTTTCAAGGACCGCCGCGATATAGGAACACCCGAGCGGCGCATCCGGCTGTGTGGCCTGAGGGAAGAAGACATACCACGGCACCTCCATAAGTAGCACTCTCATAATCTTTACTCCTAAAGCGCACCCCCCAGTAGTGCGGAGAATGCGTATACTCTTGAGACAGAAGGAAAGTTTTCCTCTATCTCTTGCCTGATTTCAGCCTCAAAGGCCCTGCTCATGATAATGACGGTATCAATATCAGCCCCAGCCGAACCCCCTGATACCGCGTTAGGATGGACAATCCTGAAACCGTTGGTCTCGTCCATGTACTTAACCAGGTAGCGATCAATAAGGAGGCTTACCGCACCTTCCTTAAGAGAGCCGTAACGGATGAGCGCATCGAAGAGGCGTCCCGCGCCCCATACTGCCACTCTGCCACTCTCTTTACCCCCGACCGGGGTCAGAGAGTTTATAAAGGCTCCAACCCCTTTCATTGCCTCCCTGTTTCTAAGGAGATTCGCTTTGTACTTCCTTGTAAGCTCCTCTCCCCTGCTTACTTCTCCAGGGTCATCCGGGGGTAAAGACTCACACTTATCTACCTTTCTCATTACCAATGCAATATTCTCTCCATCTCCGGTCTCCCCGTGATTTAAAATTTCAAAACCGGCATTATAGAGGTATTTGAGGAGTATTTTTTCAGTGAAATGAAAGCTGTGCTTGTCTATGAAGAATTCTTCCAGAAAGTCCGGCGCCTCTATAAGATCCAGCCTCGGGGCTTCGATGTAAAGTATAGCGCCAGGCTTTAAGACCCTCCAGGTGACCGCAAGCGACTCGGTTGGGCTATCGACGTGTTCTATGGTGTGACAACTGTAGGCAAGGTCGAAGCTTACGTCATCGAGCGGAGCGTCTTCAAGGCAGGTGTTAATGGTATTTACGTTATCCATCCCGGCGTAGTCGCCGGTTACCCGGCTGTCAGGCTCAACGGCGGCTACCACGACCGTAGCGTTAATCTCCCTTAGAGCCTTAATAAATGAGCCACGGTTAGAGCCGATATCAATGCACGATTTAATCTTAGAAAGATCTATATGTTTACTTAGGAGCTCTATCGCCGGGGCGGTCCTAAACCCCTTGCCGTAGCGTATATTGCCCCAGTCAGCCCCGCTTGACGCCTGCATCGAGCGCGCTTCGGACCCCGGCGTCACACCGTCTCTATCATCATGGGCTTTTTTACCACGAAGGCTCTGCATTAAGCCGCATCTACGGCAGAGAAATACTACCATAGCGCGCCTACTTCCCGGCGGGGTATAGACGGGGTTAAGCTCTCCGCTTCCACAGAGGTCACATCTCTCTTTAGTAAGCATATACTTGTCCATGTAAGGTTATAAAAATATATTAATTAGTCGGTTTATTTAATCAATAGCTGACAACGTATTCGTCCGTTCCGGCGTAGCCAAGCTCCCTCATCATAGGGCCGGCTACAGCCTCGAACTTCGACTTCTGGTCGTCGGTCAGCATAAAGTTTAGGGGTTTATTGACGTTATGCGGGCGTTTAAGGAGGCCGAAGAGCTGATCGGTATATTCAATATCCAGAAAAGAGAGCATACCCTTAAGTACGCCGGGTTCAGTGGATAGCTCTTCCAGCTTTACGGTAATAGTGCGAGAGGGGTCGATAGTAGAGAGATCGCGTTTTATGACGCTATTTACTTCGGCCCAGTGGTGTGCGATACGCTCAAACTGGCCAAAAGCCCTGAACCTCTCGTCAGCCTCGCCCTCAAGGTACGGCACCCTCCACCAGTAGCGTTTCTCCGGGGGCGGGGGCGGGTTACTCTCCGGATCGCCTAGATATTTATAGAGGATATCTACGCTCCTGTCGTCGTATATCTCATCAGAGAGTTTGTTAAAGAAGGAGCTTACGACCTTTCTGCCGTCCCTTATGAGGTGTATGAATTTTGCGTCGGGGAATACTTCGTTTAGCTCCGGGATTATCCACGAGAGCTTATTGGAGGAATCTCCCCAGAGGCGTTTTGTAGAATACTCGACAGCCGCGCCGTGGAGCGAGCGAATCGTAGCTAGGACATCTTCCCTGCCGATGAGCCCCATGGAGTACATGGCGGCTACGGGCTGGATATGCGTACAGAGGTACTCGTGGTGCATCTCTACGTCGCAAACACCTGCGAAGAGTTTTTCGAACATCTGCGTACCGCTCCTGCCGCTCGATACTACAAAAAACGGACTGGTATCTTTACTCATCGTAAATATCCTTTTTCCTTGCGTATATAACGAACTCTCGCCCTATGCCGTAACTCGCCATCAGAGCGTACCACTGGTCCTTAAACGCCTTGAAACGGTCTGTAGAAAGGGCCGCTTCGAGGTTTTTACGTTTCTTGTGGCAGAGTCTACCGAGCTCGTCGTTGCCGACGTAATCGTCTCCCATGAGGAGAAAGAACTCCATCGGGAATGTCGCCGTGGTATGGAGGAGCTCAAAGCCCGAGCGCTTAATAAGAGAGGTGATGGATTTTTTATCAAAATAATTTATATGGTGAGGGGGCGCTGCCCAGTAGGGGTTAAACCCGCGCTCTTCTCTCAAATACTCTTGCAGGGGGTTATAGTCGTTAGGGAGGACGACACAGAGGAGGCCGCCCGGTCTTAAGAGTTTAGAAGCCGCTTCGCAGACTGCGGCGGGGTCTCTGATATGCTCAAGCACCTCTGAGAGGTGAACGGCGTCGAATGTGCCGTTTTGAAGAGCTCCGCCTTCGATGGCGTTATCAAGAAAATCGTTTATAACGGTTACGCCGTTAGATGTGGCAAAGCGTGCAGCCTCAACGGATGGCTCAACGCCCTTAGCGCTCCAGCCGCGCTCTAAAGCGCGCTTAAGGAAGAAGCCGGGGCCGGAGCCAATATCCAGCAATTCTCTTCTCCCCTCGCCGAGGGCGCTCTCAAGAAAGACGTAGCGGTCGTCGTAGTTGCTATTCCACCACACTTCATCCTCGATGCTCCTCTCGATGAAGGTGGGTTTCTCCTTTGTGTAATATTCCTTCTTATATATCTCGTCAAGCATGGCGTCACCTGGGAGAGGGTCCATGTGCTTAAAACCACAGGCCGTGCAGTCGATAATACTAATCCCTTTAACCTCGTCAACGAGCCTGCCGCCGTGCATTACCCCTCCGCAACCTTCTTTATAATATCGGCTATGCGCTCGGCTCCGTATCCGTCTGTAAGAGTACACGACTTGTCGGATATCCGCTCCCATAGCTTTCTGTGCTCTATATAGTGCACGACCGAATCTCTAATATTAGCCTCAGTGACGTCCTTATGGTAGCCGAGGATCTTTGAAAAACCAAGTCTCTCAAGGGCAGTGAGGTCATCGTTATCTTCTTCGTAGTTGCTGATGACAACTGAAGGAACTCCCATATAGGCAAGCTCGTAGACGGTATTACCCATAGCGGTAAAGCCGACACTGGCCGTCTGCATAAGCGGGGCGAGATCTTCAATGCCGCGCAGAAAGGTAAAGTGTTTATTTCCCTTCTCCTCGAACTCCTTTAACGGAGCGCCGTCCATAGCCGGGCCGATTACCACCGTTACCCTCACGTTGTCAGTATTCCAGAGAGCCTTGGTGATGAGAGCGCTAACCCCGTTGGGGTCGCTCCCACCCATCGATACAAGCACCTTGAAGGGCAGTTTATATTGGTCCTTAAGTGCCTTACGGCGCATATCGTGGAAGTTCTCGCCGATAATTATGAACTCCGGGCCGGAGTGCATATTCTTCTTCCAGGGCATGCTCCCGACGAGCGGGTTAGGGACTATAACGGCATCCGCATCACCCGTGCCTTCGCCGGTGTTATCAATGATTGTAACGCGCTTCTCGTACTTCTTTAGGGCAGCGATAAGACCTTTAAGATCTCGCTTGCTGTCTACGACGATATTCGTACACGACGGTATGAAGCCGGAGCTTCCGTCGAGCGAGCATATCTCATAATCAAAACCACATCCTTCGAGGCGTCCGGTTACCACCTCGTCGTCATTAACGAATAATACCGGGTTCATCTTGTTAAATTTCAGGGCCGAGGCGATATTAAGGGATCTCGTAAGGTGCCCTAACCCTAACTCCCTTGACCCTTCCGTCCAGATAGCTATATCCATGATTTAGACTCTCCAATAATTTTTTTATTACTTTACAACTGTTTGAGGTCGAAATATAGTATTTTCCTCTACCCGGCCTCAATTTATTTATTGGAGTTCTTCTTTTTAGCCTCCTGATCCTCTTTAAGGGATTTAAGATAACCCTCCCCTCTTACGCCTCCGCTATTGAGTTCTCCTATCTCCGGGTTTTCTTCAAGTAAAGAGAGTACATCGTGCATGGAAAAGATCCTCTCCGGACACCCCATAGCCTCGTATACGGCCTTTGTAAAATCGAAATCCCGTTGGTTATCAACGGTCCACCGCATGTGGGAGAAATCCTCATGGTGCTTAATGGAGCCGAGCTTAAAGAGCGAATCGTTCTTCCAGATATAAGGGGTTACGTGTTCGCGCTCGCTTGGAAGGTTAGCCTCACGCCATGCCCTCTCAAGCACCTCAAAGGAAAAGACCTCGGAATCGAGGCCGTGCGGGAAGCTCTTCTCTA
This sequence comes from Deltaproteobacteria bacterium, assembly GCA_029262475.1. Taxonomy (GTDB): domain Bacteria; phylum Desulfobacterota; class GWC2-55-46; order GWC2-55-46; family JAJCZF01; genus JAJCZG01. The sequence goes on along the minus strand of JAJCZG010000122.1, from coordinate 72,249 downwards.
TACCCACGTGGTCGTGGCCGCCCTCAAGGTACTCCTCAATGACCATATCGACTATATCCGGGTCTATGAGCGGGCAGTCGGCGCAGACCCGTACAACGGTCTTTACGTTATAGGTAAGGGCGGCGTGGTAGTACCTGTCAAGGACGTCCGACTCCGAGCCCCTGAAGCAGTTAAATCCCATATCAACACACCACGCCTCGATTATATCGTCCTCGTGGTTCGTACTCGTTGCCACAACTATACCGTCTATAAGGGTCGATGGCTGAAGGCGGTTCACCACATGCCAGAGTATGGGTTTGCCGCATATTTCCATCATTACCTTGCCTGGAAGGCGCGTTGAGCCCATCCTCGCCTGTAGGATCACGACAATGGGCCTGCTTTCTCCGTAATTCTTATTATTCATCGCTTTACCTGCTCTCACGTAACCCGTCGAGGCTTATGAGTTCGTTTGCGGCGAAATCCTTAGTAGCCCTGAGCCCTTTAATGGAATCGAGCATCGCCGGCTCAAGGCCGAATGCGTGGCGCACTACTTTTAGATTATCTTCGGTAACGAGTTGACCGGACTTAATTGGCGCTGCGGCGTAGATGCTTCTCCTTGCCCCTATGCGCTCGCCCTCTTCGTCTCCTAATGGACGCTTTACGCCGTCTCCAAGTGCTGTGTGAAGGGTTCTAATGTCAGTTACCATTGAAGCGAACTCACTCGGCTCAAGGGCGTAAGGGTGGTCCGGCCCTGAGAGGTCTCTATCGAGGGTAATATGTTTTTCAATGATGGACGCGCCAAGCGCCACTGCGGCCAGCGGTACGACAGAGCCCGGCGTATGGTCGGAGTAGCCGACCGGAGCGCCTGTGGCCTCCCTCATAGTCACCATCGCGCGGATATTGGCATCTTCGAAGCGGGGCGGGTATAATGCCACACAGTGGAGCAGGGCAATATTATCGTTACCGGCACTTCGGACGACCTCTACGGCCCTTTCGACCTCCTTAAGGTAGCTCGCGCCCGTGGATATTATAACGGGCCGCCCGAATGAGGCGACGAGCTTAAGGAGCGGCTCGTTGGTTACGTCCCCGGAGGCGATTTTTATCGCCGGGAGGTTTAGCTTATCAAGCAACACCGCCCTCCCCGCGTCAAACGGGGCTGAGAGGAAGTCAATCCCTAGAGAATCGGCATAATCCTTAAGCTCATAGTGCCACTCTTCTTTTAGCTCAAGCGAGGCTATTACCGGATACGCCGGGTGCTTTACCCAGGTTGAGAAATCTTTTACGGAGCCGGTGCCGTCGCCGGGCTTCATGGGGTTAAATAGCCCCTCGGCCGTAAACGACTGGAACTTGGCCGCGTCCGCGCCCGCGTCTTTAGCTGCTTTAATAAGCTCTTTTGCGCTGGGGAGGCTCTTGTCGTGGTTCGAGCCTATCTCGGCTATAACGTAGACCGGTCTTCCCGCGCCTACCTCTCTATCGCCTATCTTTACTATTTTATCCATTATATAAAAACCTCAAATACTTGCTGTTGACCCTAATGGAACGGTCTTTAAGGGGCAGACATAGAACGATTAATTAAATATAAAAAAACCTCGATTACTTGCTGTTGACCGTGACGAAACGGTCTTTAAGGAGCTGACATACACCTATTAATTAAATATAAAAACCTCGATTATCTGCTGTTGACCTTAATGGATCGGTCTTTAAGGGGCAGTTGTACCCTTTGGCCTCCCAGAGACGAAGAAAAATGTATGGCCAGCGCCAGCTCCAGGGCCGCGCGCCCGTCCTCTGGCGGGTTCATATTGGTCGCCTGCCCGTCGATTGTCTCGGAGAGGTTTCGCGCCGCACCTCTCCAAATATTTGCTTTATTAAACTCGGGAAAATCTCTAAGGCTCAGTTCCCTTATTCCCTCGTAATGGCGGCTTTCACCCTGGGTATAGAGTTCAAGTACGTCGTTATTTCCTATCCTTATCCTGCCTTCGGTGCCGATAAGGTCGAATTCAAAGAGAAGATAGCTTTTAGACTCCGCGTGAACAGTGGCGTAGACACCGTCCTTGAAGCTAATAACCGCGCGCCCGCCGGGGTCGCCAGCTAAAGACCACAAAAAGTCTTTCTCCTCTGGTTCATCGCCTTCGGTTGACCTCTCAGGGGCTCCCTCAAGCGAGCCCTCGACCCATAATGCGTCCCCGGCAAACCACCTGAGGACGTCGAAGGCGTGAGTGCCGGTATGGAGGAGGCTTCCGCTGAAATACGCTGAAATGGAAGTGAGCCTCCCGATGGCTCCGCTACCCAGGAGTTCCTTGACCAATATGTGTTCGGCGCTCCAGCGCCTCATATGAGATACTGTTATGACCGTCCCGTGCTCTTTTGCAAGGGCTACTATCTCGTCGGCCTCCTCTAAGGATGTGGCAAATGCCTTTTCGCACCATATTCCCTTTACGCCCGAAAGTATCGCGGCCTTTAGCATCTCGGCGCGTTCCGTTGCGTAGGCGGCTATACTCACGACCTCTGGTCTTACTTCCTTTAACATCTCTCTATAATCGGTATAGAGTTTATTTATTCCGTAGCGCTTTCCAAATGTAGCAAGCCTCGCCGCGTCGATATCAGCGGCGGCAACGACTTCAAAATCCGGAGAATCAAGGTATGCGCCCATATGCGTAGCCGGTTTCTCACGAAGCTTGTCGTCTTCGAGGAGTGCCGCTACCCTTCCGACACCTATAATGGCGGTCTTTTTCATGAGTTACTGAAAGGCTCTATACCTAAACTTTTTTTAATTGTAAGCGCAATCTCTTCTACCTCCTCATCGGTAAGAGAAGGATATATCGGCAGACTTACCGCGTGTTTATAATAATTTTCAGCCGCCGGGAAGTCGCCCGGCTCATAACCGAAGCTCTCCCTGTAGTATGGCTGCAGGTGAACCGGTATATAATGCACCTGGAGGTTTATCCCCCTGGCTGCCATATCGTTAAACCATAAGGTCTTATCTACGCCTATCTCTTCAAATGGGATTTGGATGACATAGAGGTGGTGCGATGATGTGCCCCTTACCAGACGCGGCGGCGGGGTAATAGGGGCGCTAAAACGAAATAAAGTATCGTAAAGTTCGCTTATCTCCGCCCTTCTACCGATAAAACCGTCGAGCTTCTTTAATTGGCTAAGCCCGAGGGCACACTGAAAGTCGGTTAACCTGTAATTAAGGCCAAGCTCATGCATCTCATGGTACCAGGGCGGCGGGGTCGTTGACGAAGATGCGATATCCTCGTACTTGAACTCACCTGCCTCCCTTATAACCCCGTGCGACCGGAGCCATTTAAGCCTTTCGTAGAGGTCGCGGTTATTTGTCGTTATCGCCCCGCCTTCTCCCGTTGTAATGGATTTTACGGGGTGGAAGCTAAATACCGTCATATCGGAGTCTCTCGACGAGCCGACCTTAACCGATGAGCCGTTAGTGCCGGAATATACGGCTCCAAGGGCGTGGCATGCGTCTTCGATTACTATTAAGCCGAATTTTTCGGCAATTGCGGAGAGGCGTTCCATATCCACGGGATTACCTGCGAAGTGCACCGGCACTACGGCCTTAACCGACCTTCCGTTCTTTAGTAAGCGTGGGATATTGTCTTCAAGAAGGTCGAGCGAGAGATTTAGAGTCTCCGGGTCTATGTCTGAAAAGAAAGGTCTTGCACCGGCAAGTATAGCGGCATTGGGTGTTGCGAGAAAGGTGTTGGGTGTTGTAACTATCGCGTCTCCCTCGCCAAGGCCGGCTGCCATATATGCGAGATGAAGAGCGGCGCTGCCCGATGAACATACAACGGCGTATTTTGCGCCTGTATATTCGCCAAGTGCCGCTTCGAACTCCCCCTGAACCGAGCCCTGCGTAAGGAAGTCGGATGAGAGCGAGTTCGCTACAGCGGCTATATCAGTTTCGTCTATCGACTGCCGTCCGTATGATATCTTCTTATCAGCCACAGGCTACCTTTGTAATCATCTCGCGCAAATCTTCTACGGAGAGCCAATTACTATTTGTGTCGCTGGAATATACAAAATCCTTATCTACCTCGCGCCCGCCTTTACATCGGTCGTTAAGGGTCCACCACGGAAAGTTCGGGCGGATTATGTAGTAGTCGTCGTACTCGAAGGTCATCCTTCCCTCCTCGGTTGAGATGAGGGATTCGTGGAGCTTTTCACCAGGGCGTATGCCTACGACCTCCACCTTCGACTCAGGGCTTACCGCCTTGGCGATATCCAAGACCGTGGAAGAAGGAATTTTTGGGACGAATATCTCGCCGCCCGACATCTTCTCCATAGCCAGAAGGACGAGGTTTACGCTCTCCTCAAGAGTTATCCAGAAGCGCGTCATGCGTTCGTCCGTAATCGGGAGAATGCCCGTCTCCTTCATCTTCATGAAAAAGGGTATCACGCTTCCCCGGCTCCCGGCAACGTTTCCGTATCTTACTACACTAAAACGCGCGCCACTCTCTCCGGAATAGGAGTTGCCGGAGATAAAAAGCTTGTCGGAACAGAGTTTAGTCGCCCCGTAGAGATTGGCGGGGTTACAGGCCTTATCGGTGCTTAGAGCCACCACCTTCTTTACGCCGAGATCTATGGCGACGTCGATGATATTCTGAGCCCCCATTACATTGGTCTTTATGAATTCGAATGGGTTATATTCTGCGGCTGGTACCTGTTTAAGCGCTGCGGCGTGGATTATGTAATCTACGCCGTCGAATGCCCTGTAGAGTCTGTCCTTATCCCTCACGTCCCCGATAAAAAAGCGAAGAGACGGGTCTGTAAACTCCTGCTGCATCTCGAACTGTTTTAGCTCGTCTCTGCTAAATACGATAAGTCGTTTGGGGGAAAACCTCTCAAGCACGCTCTTTATAAAGAACTTTCCAAAAGAACCGGTGCCGCCCGTGACGAGTATTGTCTTGCCGTTAAGATCCATATTAAAAGCTCTCCCCCCACTAACAAGCCTCGGGCTCTATAGATGGCCTCGAGCTTATTATAATGAAATTTACAATAATATTTATATTAATGCAAGGAGTGTGCCGAAGATGAAAGATTTAGAAGGCAAACGCTCCGGCAAGGAAGCCGGAGCGTGGTGTCAGCGCTCTTCGGTGGCGCTCCTGGAGCCGGTATTTGCATCCTGCCCGCTTTTGACGATATCCACCCTGAAATCGCACGGGTACTCAGGGTCATCGGTATCTACAATATACTGTATAGCCATCATATTTGAGTAGTTAAATACAATCGGCCCCTTAAAATTCAACGTAAAATGGCTGCTGTCGTCTTGCGGAACGCATACCATCGTCATCACAACCACTTCATCCGGGGACTTTACGTCTATCCTTGTTATGGGATAGGCCTTCTCCGGGAGCCGGAACTCGGCCTTAAAGTAGTTGGGCGGAGAGAGCAGGAAGGCAAGATCGGGGTCATCGACGGACTGAAGCCACTTGAAGAGACCCTCGGCGTCGTGATCCAGCAAGACAAAGCGTTTTAGCCCAGCAAAGCCCGGTATGGCATTGGGGAAAGTGATTACCTTATCCCCGGCAATCTCTATATCACCAAAGCGGGAAGTCTTTATTTTAATCATATCGGTCATTTTTTTATCGTCGTTTTAATATTGCCAATATTGGCAAAAAGATTCGCCGGCACCATTGCCGCACTCCTTCTATTCTGCTCCTGAATGCGTTGATATACTTCGTCTCTATGTATAGGTGTGGTTCTCGAAGCCTCGATTCCAAGCCTTACGTGGCCTTCCTTCACATCGAGCACAACTACGCGTACATCGTCACCAATCCAGATGCCTTGTCCCGACTTCCTTGTCAATACAAGCATTACGCCCTCCTGGCAAAATTAATTTTCAAGCATCTTGCTAAAAGCTAAGATTTTTCAAAATTTTACGTTATTAAAGGTTAATTTACAGCCATTATCATATGAAATTGAAGATACTGAGCTTGCTGAATTTTGCGGTCGTCATCTGTAACGCCTCAAGAGAGTTCTGGCTATATGATAACGCGATTGCAACTTCAGTAATATCAGTGTCCTCTATATCGGATAAAAGCGTCTTCGTCTGAAGCAGGAATTCGTTTGTGCTCTGTTTTTGTACCTGCAACCTGGATATACGCGCGCCAATCTCGCTTGTAGCGTCCCCTATCTGGCGTATGGCGTCGTCTATCTGCCCAACGGATGCCTGAATGGCAGCCGTATCGTCATTATTAAGGGCCGTAACGAAATCCGTCACTATCTGGAATATATCCGCGCCGGTTGGGTTCCCTACACCCTTAAATATCCTCTCACCGCTAAAGCCGTGCACGAACCTCGTTCCTGGTGCGATATTTAACGCCCTCTCATTAGAGTCCCCGGCATATGTACCGGCAGCGTCGAAAGGTTTTACATCGGTCTTGAAACCTGAAAAGAGATATTTGTTATTTACATTGGCATTGGCCGTATCTATCAGGTGGTCCTGAAGAAGCTGAACCTCATATACGGTATTTTGCCGTCCGGCTGTGCTGGCTGTTCCGGTCGCCATTGAGACGGCGAGTTCCTTAATACGAATAAGGGAATCGGTGAACTTGGATGTGGAGGTCTCAACGTGCTCGAGCTGTTCGGTGGCGTAGTCGATATTTCTCGAATACTGGTTAAGGGCCGTTATCAGGTCCTTATGTTCCATTATCTCTCCAAATGCCACCGGGTCGTCGGAGACCCTGTTTATCTGCTTTCCGCTTGAGAGCTTCTCCTGATTCTTCATCAGATCGGCGGTGACCTTGTAGATACCGTCGGTAAGCGTTTTGAGCATCATAGTATTGGTTACACGCATAATCTCTACCTCAAGCTTAAGATTGTCTCGTAGAGTGAGTCTACTGTCGATATCACCCTTGCCGCCGCCTCATAGGCGTGCTGGAACTTGATGAGGTTAACCCCTTCTTCATCCATAGAGACCGATGTAATGGACTCCCTGTAGCTTTCAAGGTTATTTACAACTATCTCCTGACCGTCCACATTTATCGACGCGTGGTAGGAGGCGGAGCCGATGTCAGAGACCATACTTCTGAAATAATCGCTAAATGATGCCGTCGATGAACTAAGTATCTTTGCGTCTTCGAGATCGGTCATATCGAGGACGTTTGTATTATCCCCGGGAAGCATAAGTGAGCTCTTGGAGGCGGCGAACTTCCCCGCGTCGGTAAGCGATACGCTCATAAGCCTGGAGGCGTTTTTGGTGGTGCTCACAGTAAAAGAATCGCCGGATTTAGGGCCGAAGGTAGTATCGCTTATCACCATGCGTATTCCGTCAAAATCAATATCAGAGCCGGAGGTGTATGTTACCGCGCTCGATACGGTAGTGCCCTTGGTGGTATTATAAATATTAAAAGTCGTAGGGGAGGAGAACCTTATCTCATAGTCGTCAAGGGTGACGAGGTTAAGATCGTATATGGACGAGCTCACCACGGCGTCGCCGGTATTGTTAGCGTTTATACTCTCAAACGGAGTAAGCGCGTTAAATAAATCCAAGCCGGTGGACGCGTCAAGGCCGTAGCCCTGACGATGAAGAATGTTAAACTCTTTTGTGATTGTTGCCGCTAAAAGCTCTAATTTTTCAATTGTTTCAGTCGATAGGCCGGAGCGAACATCAAGTAACCCTTTAAGTCTACCCGAAGATATGCTGGATGAAATATTCTGCCCTCCGATAAGGATTTCCCTGGCGCCCTTATTGTTCACATCAGCGCTGCTCATGGTCAGTTCCGTAACCGAAGTGCCTGCGATGAGTGAGTTACCCCTTGCTATAAGTATGTCTATGTTTCCCGAATCGTCCTCTATTACTGTGATATCGGTCTCACCGGCGAGTTCCTCAACGAGGCGTGTGCGCTCGTCGCGGAGCTCATTGGCGTGTTGACCTTGAATCTCCACCTGGAGGATCTTACCGTTAAGCTCCCCTATCCTCCCGGCAAGGGTGTTAATATTATCCACCGACGCAGAAATCTGTGTATCAACATTAAAGAGCTCAGCCTTAGCCCTCGTATCAAGGCTTCTTATCTTATCGCTAAGCACATTGGCGTTGGCCAGAAGAACACTCCTCGCGGCGTATGATTCGGGGTCGTTACTTACGTCCTCAAGGCCGTTAAAGAAGTTCTGGAGGATTGCGTCAAGCCCGTTACCCTGTGTATCCGAGAAGATGGATTCAAGGCGGTTTAGCGACTCCCGGGAGGCAGTGTGCCTGGAGAGCGTCTCCTTTGCTTCTATAATAAGCGCGTTTACGAAACGGTCGTATACGCGCTCCACACCCTCAACCACAACACCCGTGCCAAGAACATTAGAGCCCTCCTGCACGCTCGGTCCGGTACCAAAAACGACCCTCTGGCGCGAATATCCCGGCGTATTGACGTTGGAGATATTGTTAGATGTAACATTTAACGCCGTCTGGTTAGCTGAAAGTGCGCCCCTGGCTATGCTCATTATGTCATTAATACCCATCTTCTAGCTCCTCTTCGCCAAATGCGGATCCAGCTTGCCGCTTGACTGGTAGGTATCAAAAGACGATATCTCACGAAGAAACTCGAATGCCGATTTGATATTCTCAAGACCCTTGCCTATTATCAGGCTGTTTTGCCTGTTAAGGGTCTCAATACCGTCGGTAATGGCAAGGAGTTTCGCCTGAATGGATTTTAGCTCGTCCTTTTCAGGTTCGGGTGTATATTCGATTATAGTAGTGAGATTAATTTCCGTGGTGGAAGCGGCATCCGCGATGCCGAAGGAAATGGCCAGGCCATCTATAATACTGGCCCTTAAAGTCTCAAGGCCCTTGGCCTTGAAGGTCAACTTCTCAATATCCGTTGATAGTGCGTGGAGCTTTTCTTTGTCACGCCTGCTTAAAAGCCTTTTTTCTTCCTGCAAAAGGCCCAGGAGGTCTCCGTAGAGCACAGTCTCCCTGTCGAGAATATCAATCAGTTTTGTAATCATCTAAAACGCCTTTAGACGACGGAGTCCTTCAGAGCACGCTCTAGCACCTTTTGGGCGACCTTGTCGCTGTCAACCCTGTAAGTGCCGTTATCAACTTCACTCTTGATGGCCTGCACCTTCTCCTCGCGCTCAGTGGGGGTGGTGTCCACTATCGCTCGAATCTGTTGTGCCTGCCGTGAGCGGCTCGAAATCTCCACCTTGTCGGTCTTGCCCGAAGAACTCACCTGGGAGTCGGCGACCTTGGCTTTACTTCCGCCCTTGGCCTTCGTCTCGGAGCTATTCAGCTGACCGTTCAGTTTAATTAGTGATTTATCACCTATCTTCATAATAATTACCTCCGATTATAATTAGACTCATTCTTAATAGGATATAGCATTTAGAGTTTACTTTCAACAAAAACCCTGTTGACCCGGATTAGTGTGAAAGTCTCTTTACAAGTATCTCATATGCTATATCGGCATCACTAAGAATAACTTTAACCGAAGTCCACCATTTCGTTAGGGTTTACGGCCATTCCTTCTACCCTGAACTCCAGGTGGAGGTGCGGGCCGGTGCTCCTTCCGGAGCTTCCTACTTCTGCTATCTTCTCTCTAACGCTTACCAGATCCCCAGTGTTTACAAGGTTTTTCCGGTTATGAGCGTAACGTGAAATATATCCGTTCTCATGCTTTATCTCTACAACGTTACCGTAGCCGCCCCTCTTACCGCTAAATATCACTTTGCCGTCCATCGTCGGGTAAATAGGCGTACCTTCCGGAGCTGCAATATCCGTGCCTTTATGAAAGGCCGACTCTCCGGTGTAAGGGTCCGTCCTCATTCCGTAAGGTGAAGAAATGCGTCCTCTTACCGGGGATTTAAAGTTAGTATCCATCTTCGAGGCTTCCGGGGCTGCGCCCTTAGGAGCGTCCATATGCGCCTCGAACTCCCTGATGGCAGCGGCACCGGGCTTTTTTACGGGGAGCATTCTTCTCTCCCCCTCCTCACCCGGCAGTCCCCTCGTAGCATCGCTCCCTAGCGTATCGGGGCTGAACTGCCTTAAGAGCATCTCCTTTAAGCCCATTCCCTTATCCTTACTCATAATCGTCGAGAGCTCCTGGTCGAGCATGGATGTATAAATCTCCTCTGTCTTGCCGTCCCCGAAGAGCTCGGATTTCATGACGTTATTTCTCATACCCTTGAGCATCTGATAGATAAATATTGACTCGAAATCACTTACGGCCTTCTCAAGCTTTGCGTCAACCTCAGGGTGCACACCATCTCTGGTCGAGCGAATGGCACTTGCCTCACCTTCCCCGGTGCTGAGCTTCGAAAAAGGGTTTGTTATCTTAGATATCATATCGTCCATCTTGATCATTTACTTAAATTAGCTCCCGGCTAAATAAGCTCAAGTTCCGCCTGCAAGGCTCCTGCCGCCTTTATAGCCTGCAGTATGGATATAAGGTCCCTTGGTGTTACCCCGAGGGCGTTTAAGGCGCCTACCAGCTCTCCGAGGCGCGTATTGGGCTCCACGGTGATGAGCCTCGCCTCTTCTTCGTTCACTACTACGCTCCGTTCGGGCTGAACGACCGTCTCTCCCCCGCTAAAGGGCGTAGGCTGGCTAATATTATAGGAGGTATCGACCTCCACGGTAAGGTTACCGTGAGAGACTGCGACCTTGGATATGCGTACATTCTCTCCCACCACCACAGTGCCCGTCCTCTCGTTTACCACGACGCGCGAGACGGTATCGACGGGGACCTCAATGCGCTCTACCATGGCCAGAAAATCGACAAAATTATTGTGATACTTCTGCGGTATATTTACGAGCACCTTTGCGCTGTCATACGGCAATGCCACGCTATCGCCTATGGAGGCGTTAATCTCCCTGGCAACGCTGCTTGCGGTGGTGAAGTCGGGGTTATTTAGGACAAGGTATATATCCTCCGAGAAGCGAAGCGGGATATCCTTCTCCACGAGCGCCCCGCCAGAAACCCTGCCGACCGTAAGAAAGTTCTTCTGTGTTCCTGCGTCGTCGCCTCCTCCGAGGAAGCCACCAACCGAAACAGGACCCTGCGCCAGGGCATAGACCTCTCCGTTGCCCCCTGAGAGCGGCGTAAAGAGCAGTGTCCCGCCCTGCAGGCTCTTGGCATCTCCTATGGACGATACCGTTACGTCTATCGTCGAACCAATCTTATCTAACGGTGATAGCTCGGCTGTCACTATGACCGAAGCGACGTTTTTGACGCTGATATCGTTAGAATCGACCCTTACGCCGAGTCTATTTAGCATATTTGCGAGGCTCTGGGTGGTAAAGCCGGTTCCTGATTTATCGCCTAGCCCGTCGAGTCCGACTACGAGACCGTAGCCGATCAAATGGTTGCTCCGTATGCCATAGTATTTGCTTATCTCCTTTAGTCTTGCGCCATTAGCCCTGGAGGGTGCGAGAAGACAAGAGAAGAATAGAAAGACACTTATGGAGATAACAATACCGGATAAATATCTCTTCATGTGGTTTAAGCCTTAAAGTTAATATAATTATTAAAAGGGCCAGACATCGTCTAGCACCGAACCGAGCCAGCCCGGCTTCTGCTTGCTTGCTATAACCCCGTAGCCGGAGAGCTCAATATTCAAGTCGGATATATAGTCGGAGCTTACAGTATTAAATGACGATACGTCCTCCGGCCTTATCACCCCTGAGAGGATTATAAACTGCTCCTCCCGGTTTACTTTCGTCTCTTTTCTTCCTTCGACGAAAAGGTTGCCGTTTGAGAGCACCTCAATGACCCTTACCGATATTGTCGCGGTAATCTCGCCCTTCCTCTCGGTGGAGCCGCTTCCGGCAAAGGAGCTGTCTCTATTCCCGCCAACGCTCGGGCTGAATTTATTGCCTAAATTGGCGAAATTGCTCAAACCGAAGTCGAGCGGCATGCCGAATGCTGAGGTAACGCCGGAGCTCTCGGAACCGGAGCTGCCGGTGTCGGTACTCGCCTCCTTCTTCGCCGTAGTACGCTCAAGTATCGTAACGGTTATGATATCCCCTACGTCCCTTGCCCGGAAATCCGAGAAGAACCTGTTCCTGGAGTTAATGCCCGTCCAGATGGAGCCGGGGGTGGTTTTGAACTCGGGCTCCGCCTTAATCGGCATCATCGATGTATTAAGCTTCTTCTCGGGAGTAGTGGAACAGCCTGCGAGAAGGACAAGTGACAAGATAATGGATAATGCGAATATTTTATTTAAATTCATAACCTTATTCCGTATAAGAATTGACGGTTTGAAAACCTAAAACTGTACCCTCGCCATGGACGGCCCGATTATTTCGGCCTCCACGTACTCGCCTGATCTCAAATTCTCTACCTTTACTACCTCACCTATCTCACCGCCGCCTCGGGCAATGCCCTTGACCGTAACCTTTAAGCCGCCCCTGCTGGCGATAAGTATGACTTTATCGCCTTTCTTGACGATTGAGGGGTTTTTGAGATAATCCCTCTTTACCGTGCTACCTTTGCTTATGGGTCGTCTGACCTGGCTTCCTACTACGTCTGCAAGCTCGGTTACCGCCCTCTTATCGGCCTTATTCTTATAGGCGATACGAACGTCCGAGCGGGTAATGATATGACCCATGGGAAGCGACCTTGAAGATACGACGACATTATATTCACCGCCGTTAGCTTCCGAGGCCGTGGAGGCAACCGGTAGCAGGGCCAGAAGGATAAGTACAAATAGTAATCTCTTCATCTATCTAATCCTCTCTTTTATAAAAAAACCCTTATCTCCTGAGGTTGGCTGCCATCTGGAGCATATCGTCGGCGGTCTTTATGGATTTAGAGCTGACCTCGTAGGCGCGCTGCGCTACTATCATGTTGACCATCTCTTCCACTACGCTTACGTTACTTAACTCAAGAAAGCCCTGTGAAACAGAACCGAGCGACGAATCCCCCGGAACGCCAGTTACAGGCTCTCCCGATGACTCTGTCCTTACGAAGAGGTTACCGCCTATTGCCTGAAGACCGGTGGGGTTTACGAAACGCGCAAGCTCGATATTGCCAATCTCCACCGGCGTGGAGCTCCCGCCTTCAAGGACTGAGACTATGCCGTCAGCGCTTATATTTATCTTCTGTGTCTCTTCAGTTATGGTAATCGACGGCTCAAGGAGGTAACCATTTGAATTAACCAGGTTTCCGCTGGAGTTGACCTTGAGTGTTCCGTCACGCGTATAGGCCGTCTCACCGTCCGGCTTTATTATCTGGAAGAACCCGTCACCCTCAATGGCAATATCAAGCGGATTTTCAGTCCGCTGGAGGCTGCCCATACTAAACTGCTTCTGTGTGGCGACGGGCCTAACGCCCTGTCCTATTTGAACACCTGTTGGCACTTCGGTGGAGGGTGAGCTTGCTGCCCCTGGCGTCTTTGTACCCATATATAGAAGATCCTCGAAGTCTACTCTGTTCTTCTTGAACCCTACCGTATTTACATTGGCGAGGTTGTTACTGATGACATCTACATAGAGCTGTTGAGCCTCCATGCCGGTTGCTGCTATCCAGAGTGATTTAAACATTTTTTCTACTTCCTCCAGTGGCTAATATATATCTACTTTGCGAGGGTGATAGCCTTCTCTGTAATGGAATCGAAGCTTCCGATGAGCTTCATATTCGACTCATACGCCCTTAGTGCGGTTATCATCTTCACCATCTCCTCGACGGCCTTGGCGTTTGACTGCTCAAGATGACCGTGGTGGACCACAGAGTCCTCCGCGGGCAACTCCACAGAACCCTTCTTATCGCCTGCGTACAAGCCGCCCCCAACCTTCTTAATAGAGTAAGGTTCGCGTAACTCAACGACCTTAAGCTTATCGACGAGGGCGCCGTCCTCAAAAATATTACCATCCTTATCCACCTCAATTGCAGTCCCCTGGAGGTTTATAGCCCCACCCTCACCCATCACCTGATGCCCCTGACTTGTTATGAGGTCTCCATCGGCGTTTAGATAAAAGTGTCCGTTCCTTGTATAATAGGTGCCGCTCCCTCCGGAGCCGGGGTCTTGAGCCTCAACAACCATGAAACCGCGTCCGTAGATAGCGAAGTCGAGGTTGCCTCCGGTCTTGCTTAACCCCCCTTGCGAGTAATCTGTCTGAAGGGAATTCGACTCGACAAAAGTCATTTCGGAATTATATGACGACTGCTTCATCGGGCTTTTAAGCGGGTAGCCCTGGTTGGCCTCGGTCATCTCGAAAATCGGAAAATCTTTCTTAAAGCCTGAAACATTGGCGCTAGAAAGGTTTGAAGTAGCTGTGTCGAGCACCCTCTGCTGGCTAAGCGCCCCGGATGCCGCAACATATAATCCTCTGTCCATATACTCTCCTCCTGCGCCCATACAAGATGCAATCAATGTGCCAACAAGCAGGCTCAAGGAGAATGAACAAAGTAAGCGGTGAAAATCATTCTAATGGCAGGATTTAGTAGAATAAAAGCAATAAGATCAATCTATTAGGCGATGGCAGGTAAGCATTCGAAGCTCTACTTCAGAAGATAGCTCTTTTATTTTAACTAGGAGAAGGTGGGTAATCATTAAGAAAAGTGGGTCGAAGACCTTTAAATTCCGTCATGATCTCCCCAAACGGCAAATCTTTCCTCCGACCACTATAGTGAGGCTACGGATGAAAAACTCTTCTCCGTAAAAAAAAAACGGGCCAATAAGGCCCGTGTTTGTAAGGTTCTACTCTTAAACTATTATATCAATGTGTCTGGTAGCGTGATCGTCCCTTGATTCATCCTCAAAAGCTTCATCCTTTGAGTCGCTCTCAACCGTAACTTTAGGTGCCGGCCTCCGCCTATTCTTTCGCTTTCTTAATTGATCGCCCTCGGTTAAGAGGCCGATCTCATCCGACTCGCTGTAGGTATCTCTGCCGTGCCTTCGTTCATCAGGCCTTGGAGATACCTCACGCACCTTCTTTACGGTCTTTATTTGAAATAGCTTCGTATCAATTCTTGATATCTCGTCTACCATTACATTCTTGTCCTTCAAAAGCGAAGGTTGAGTTATGACTCTTAATCACTATTCACAGCAAGACCCATGCCATCCAGTTGAGTCCCCTCATTAACAGTGAGCACCTTGTCAAGGTTAAGAAGTATAACAAGCCTGTTCTCAAGCTTCCCTACACCATCTATGTACTCTGAATCCACTCCGCCGCCTACGATATCCGGGGGTGGCTCTATCGTGGAGGCCTGGAGGCGAAGGACTTCCGTTACCGAGTCCACTATAAGGCCTACGACCTTGCCGCCGCTATCCACGACTATTGTCCTGGCGTCGTTGCCGCGCTCAATGATTGGAAGTCCAAAGCGTTTTCTCAAGTCGAGGACCGGTATTACCCTGCCCCTGAGATTGATGACGCCTTCAACAAACTCCGGGGACTTCGGCACCTTTGTAATCGCGCTCATGCGAATTATCTCCTGGACCTTCAAAATAGATACGGAGAACTCCTCATCTCCAATCTTAAAGGTGACTATCTGAAGGTCATCCTCGGCGGTTTCGACACTCTGTTCGGCAATCTCAGTCATCTTGTTACCTCCATCTCACTGGTGTGCTTGGCTCATTTTATACTCTTAATGTCATAAATTATAATAATGCAGGGCCTGTTTTCTTAGGCAAAAATTGCGTACTTATAATGTTTTATCGGTCAGAAATCGTAAAACTTTAATTCTCACGGCAAGTTACCGACTAGTGTTTGACAGGATAGAGGAGTTTTACTTGCTCACAGCACTCGCTGCCGGGAATCGCTCTTTAAGCTCCCCTGTAAGCATCGGTTCTATCATATTACCTTCCTTATTTAAAATTACGATATCCACCCTCCTGTTCTTCCCCCTCTCCTCCGGCGTATCGTTTGACGCCACCGGCCTGAACTCCGCATAGCCGGTTGCCGAGATATTACCGGGGTCGAGTCCGTGTTCATCGACAAGGTACTGAAGAATATTAAGTGCTCTTTTGGAAGAGAGTTCCCAGTTTGAGGGGAATGCTTTCGTCGATATCGGCACGTTATCGGTATGGCCTTCAATCTTTACGGCGTTTGGCATGTCAACGAGGGTGTCGGCAAGATCGTCGAGTAAGGCATAGGACTCCGGGAGTATATCCGCGCTCCCGGACTTGAAGACGTTCCTCTCCATGATGCTTACTACAACACCGCGCGCCTCAAGGTTGAGCTTAAGCTTTTCGTCGCTTTCGAGCTCCGATAGACCGCCTTGAATGGTCCTGAAATCCTCGGAGAAGATCTTCTTGAAGGTTGTAGTAATAGGGCCCTCACCTTCGCTTCCTCTTAAATACTCGCCATCGCCGGCCTTAGTTTCTCTCTCGACGGAAAAAGCGGTTGAGAGGGATTCACTGAGCGCCTTGTACTTTACCTCGGACATGGAACTCAGTGCATACATGACCGTAAAGAAAGCAAACAGGAGCGTTATGAAATCAGCGTATGAGAGAAGCCACCTGTCGCCATTCTCTTTTCCATCATCATATTGATATCTCCTCTTTCTCACACGTAACTCCTGCTACCTATCCTTATTAGGTGTCTTTTTTTCAAGAAACCCCTCAAGGCGCTCTTCAATAAGCTTCGGGCTTTCACCGGAGGAGAGGGCCATGAGCCCCTCAAGGAGAAGCTCCTTTCTAACACTATCTTCGCGCGTTCTGTTCTTGATCTTTCCTGAAAATGGCAGCCAGAAGAGATTGGCCGAGGCTACGCCGTATACCGTAGCGACAAAGGCTACGGATATACCCTCGCCTAGCCTTGACGGCTCGGCAAGGTTCTCCATCACCTGTATGAGCCCCAGGACAGCGCCGAGTATTCCGAGTGTCGGCGCATAACCGCCGGCGCTCTCAAAGACCCGTGCAGCATAATTATTTCGCTCTTCCTCGTACTCCATCTCGATATCCATAATACCCCTTAGCTCCTCAGGGGTTGTGCCGTCTACGACCAGGTTCATCCCCTTCTTAAAGAACGGGTCTTTTAGCTTCCCTACCTTGCTCTCCAGAGAAAGGAGGCCGTTTCTGTGGGCGTGCCTGGCAAATCCGGATATCTCGGTTATAATGCTCCTGAGATCCTCCTTTCTGCTAAAAAGTGAGGCGGTAGCTAGTCTTAACGAGGCTAGGACCGTTGCGATCGGATACTGGATAAATACAGCGCCACAGGTGCCGCCGAAGACTATAAGCGCCGCTGTGGGCTGAAAGATGGATTTAATATTACCACCCTCGAGAAGCTGCCCGCCTATGACGGCCACCCCGCCGAGGATGATACCTATTAGAGTAAGTATATCCATGACTAAACCATATTAACTATCTCGCCTGCCATATTGTCGAGGGAGACGATCTTATCCTGAATTTTTTCATCGATGACCGCCTTCGGCATTCCGTATACCACGCAGCTCTCCTCGTCTTGAGCGAGCGTTTTACCGCCGGTCGCCTTTATGGCCTTCATTCCCTGCATTCCGTCGTTGCCCATACCCGTAAGGATGACCCCTATGGCCCTCCCCGGCAAGGACTCGGCTACACTCTTGAAGGAGATATCCACGCTTGGCCTATATATGGCGTCAGCCGGACCGGCCTCTACCACTAAGCGAGTCTCCAGGGCGTTCTTCTTAACGACCCTCATCTGGTAGCCGCCGGGGGCGACATATACGACACCAGCCTTGATGATATCGCCGTCCTCAGCGTGCTTGACCGATAAGTGTGAGAAGTGGTTAAGGCGCTCGGCATATGGCTCGGTGAAATTACGCGGCATATGCTGAACTACAATGAACGCCACCGGCAGACCCTCGGGTAGCGCCTCTACAACCTCCTGCACGGCCCTGGGCCCTCCAGTAGATGCTCCGATAGCCACGAGGGCTATTCTGTGCGCGATGTGGTTTCCCACCGTCTGCGAGTCGCTCTTTATACCAATACGCCTGTCTACTATCTTGGTAGCGGTTTTTTTATGAACCGCCGCCGTCACCTTTGTCTTCGCGACCGCCTTTATCTTGTCGGTTATCATCACTTGAACCTTGAAGATATTAAAAGAGAGGTCATCGAGGTTTTTTGGTATGAAATCGAGTGCGCCCAGCTCAAAGGCGTCAAGTGTCGCCTTCGCCCCCTCGACGGTAAGGGAACTGAGCATTATGACGGGCGTCGGTGTCTCCGCCATTATCTGTTTAAGAGCGGTAATGCCGTCCATAACCGGCATCTCCACATCCATCGTCACTACGTCCGGCTTAAGCTCAGCGACCTTCCTGACAGCCTCCTTGCCGTCTCTGGCGACGTCTATTACGGTAATATCAGGGTCCTTGTCGAGCATTCCTTTTATGGCCTTACGCATAAATGCCGAGTCGTCAACGACCAGTACTCTTATCTTTTCTCTACTCATAGCCTAGGCCTCACCGTTCTTCAGGGCGATCTTCGAGAATAAACCTACAACATCGATTATCAGAACAACCCTGCCATCGCCGGTAATTGTCGCACCGGAGACGCCTTTTATATTCGAGAGATAACTTCCCATGGACTTAATGACCACTTCTTCCTGACCAAGAAGCTTCTCCACAAGAAGGCCGAATACCTTCTCTCCGTGTGCCATAAGAACGACATATGAAGTGTTTTCATCTTTTTGCTTCTCATCACCGCATTCACCTGCGGTCAGCTCCTCAAGCTCTGAATCTTCCACCGTCGCCTCATCCCCTGCGACCGACTGCACCTCGATAGCGGACTCCGCCAGCTCGGACGAATCCTTGGCATTGACTATCCTGGAAAGACGAAGTAACGGGTAAACCTTATCGCGGAAGTAGAGCGCTTCTCTCCCCTCCACGGTATTTATCTCCGAAGTATCAACCTTCAGTATCTCCACTACGGACGAGAGAGGAAGGGCGTACTCTTCCTTTCCAACACCTATCATAAGCGCCTGAATAATGGCAAGTGTCAGAGGAAGGCTCAAATTCATCTTCGTTCCCTCTCCAAGCTTGCTCTCTATTTCGATGCTGCCATTGAGCCTCGATATATTTGTCTTCACGACATCCATACCGACACCCCTTCCGGATGTGTCGGTAATCGTCGCGGCCGTGGAGAAGCCCGGCATAAAGAGAATACTATATAACTCTTTATCGCTCATCCTATCCAGCTCCTCCGCACTCAGGAGGTTCTTCTCCAGCGCCTTTTTCTTCAGCACCTCGACATTGACACCCTTGCCGTCGTCCTCTATAGAGACGCAGATATTATTGCCCTTGTGGAAGGCTGAGAGCGTTACCGTACCTTTTCTACTCTTACCGGCCTTTTCCCTGTCGTCAGGCATTTCTACGCCGTGGTCAACGGCGTTCCTTACAAGGTGGACGAGCGGGTCGCCAATCTCCTCTATAACTGTCTTGTCGAGCTCCGTATCCTGCCCGACGAGCTCCAGTGCGATCTCCTTACCCTTATCTCTCGCCAGATCCCTTACCATACGCGGAAATTTACCGAAAACCTTTGCTATGGGCTGCATCCTTGTCTTCATGACAGAGAGCTGAAGGTCCGTGGTGATGAGATTGAGGTGAGTTGAGTTCTCGTTAAGAGCTGCAACTATGTCGTCGCCCTCGTAACGATCTACCAGG
The DNA here is from genome assembly GCA_029262475.1 of Deltaproteobacteria bacterium. Taxonomy (GTDB): domain Bacteria; phylum Desulfobacterota; class GWC2-55-46; order GWC2-55-46; family JAJCZF01; genus JAJCZG01. Next base: position 52,747 of record JAJCZG010000122.1, on the reverse strand, counting down.
TGGGAGACAAGCCTCATTAGCCTGTTTCTTCCGAGCACTAGCTCTCCAACCATATTCATGACGCTGTCGAGGCGTTCCGTGTCCACACGTATAGTCTCAGACTCCTCTTTCTTCTTGACGGGAGCTTTCTTTGCCTCCGGCTGGGCCTGTGGTTGTGGCTTAGAAACAACCTTCTCCAACGCTTCAGGCTTTGACTCCGCGACCTGCACAGCTAAATCCTCAGCGTCGCGGCCTTGAAGAGGAGCGTCACAGGGCGTGTTAGCGGCCACAAGAACTTCTTCGGTAACGGTAGGAGTTCTTTCAAGATCCACCAGCGTCTCGGCGTCGGGCGTATCGGTTGTGGCTGTAACCTCGGGGCTCTCCGCAGTAGCGGAGTCCGCCGCGTCAGTGGTTACACCTTCATCTACCTCACCATCCTCTGCCTTCACAAGTTTAGCAATCACGGCGGAGGTATCCTCTTCGATTCCGTCCTTCTCCTTTATGTGAATGGCAAGAACCCTCAGCATATCTGAGCAGCTAAGTAGCACATCCATCCTCACCGGTGTCAGGAGAAGGGTTCCCTGCCTGAGCTTATCAAGAAGATTTTCCCCCTTGTGAGCGACCTCGACCAGCTGAGTAAGCCCCAAAAAACCGGAGGCGCCTTTAATAGTATGTAAAGACCGGAAGATGGAGTTAAGTAACTCCGGGCACTCCGGACTCTCTTCGAGTTCTATAAGCTGTTGGTCTATGCTATCAAGAAGCTCTTCCGTCTCTACGAGAAAATCGTGAAGAATCTCCTGCATCTCCTCACCACCGAACATTTCATCCATTACTCACCTCTACGCTAAAGACCGAAGTCTTTTAAAATATCATCCACAAGCCCCTGATCTATGGGGCCGTTATTTCCCTTAAGGGACGTAAGCATCTCATCTTGCTTATCTGTATTATCACTCTGGCTATAACCCATTATGACTAGAATCTCTAATATCTTCCCCTCGACACCTCCGATAAGGTCGTTTATCTTCAGTATCTTCTGCCCGGCGAGGTCCTGAAATGAGAGAGCTTCGAATACCGACAAAAGCTCCTGCTTGGACTCTTTATTAATATTTATCAGCTCATCTACAGTCGTCACGGCACCGTTACCGTTTGAGCCTATACTGCCGCTAAGGGAGGTAAGGAGCTCGCCGGCCCTGTCGTGGTCTACTATGGCCTTTTCGGTGAGCGTAAAGAGGGTATCCGCCGCATCCGAGATTGTTTTGTTTATATCTCCAAGATGGGAGGAGGCGCTAAGGGGATCACTCAGGCTATCGGCTGCGGGTGGAGCATGCTCTACAAGTGACTGTCTTATATCCTCTACCTGGTGAGCGATATCGGCTAGAGCGCCACTAAGATTCTTGCTAAGTTCGTCGAAAGTATTTCTATCCGCCGGGCTGCCATCGCCAAGTGACCTTGTCAGGTCAGAAAGTTTATCCAGTATCGAGTCGTCCATCCATTCTCCTCCGTTTCACCTTAGAGAAGAGGCCACTGGCCTCCGTTTAAGAAATCCACTACGCCGCTTAGTCGAATATCTTGTCTATCTTCTCCTGCAATGTCTTGGAGGTGAAGGGTTTAACGATATAGTTGCTCACTCCGGCCTGAAGGGCCTCGACGATATTCTCCTGCTTCGCCTCTGCCGTCACCATCAGGAAGGGCATCTCCTTCAAGTTCCCGTCTGCACGTACGGCCCTCAAAAGGTCTATGCCGGTCATGACAGGCATATTCCAATCAGATATGACGAAGTCGAAGTCACCGCCTTTTAGCTTTTCAAGAGCGGCGTTGCCGTTCTCAGCTTCGTCGATATTCGTAAATCCAACCTCCTTCAAGAGGTTTTTGATGATACGCCTCATTGTTGAAAAGTCATCTACAAGCAATACTTTCATCTTTAGATCAGCCATTTTTCATCCTCCGGTTATTAAAATTCGTTCTAGTTTTAAAATATCAGATCAACTTTCGAAGCTGATAAGTGAGCCATTTTGATGTAATGGGTTTGGACATGAAGATATCCACGCCGGCGCTAAGCCCAAGATTCTTCTTCAGTTCGTCCGCTTCCGTTGTGACCATAATCACCGGGATATCCATAAGCGCCTGGTTATCCCTGATATTCGTTACGAGTTCGAAGCCGTCCATCTGAGGCATATTGAGGTCTGTCACCACTACGGCTATATCATGTTGCGCCAGTTTTTCCAGGGCGTCCAGGCCGTTTGTCGCCCCGATAGGATTAAGCCCTGCTCCCTTCACCATATAAGATATGATCTTTCTTGTTGTATCGCAGTCGTCAACTACTAAAATATTTTCACTCATAAGTTTCTCCCTCGATTATGCCTTTTGATAAACGACACACCTGTTAATGCCCTTGGGCCTAAACGCCCTTGTGAGGTTTATAAGTGTCTCTGAGAACCCAAGTACCAATATGCCGCTATCAGTCAAACGGTCGTGAAAGTGACCCATTACTTTTCTCTTCGAGTCGTCGTCGAAGTAGATAATTACATTCCTGCAAAAGATAATATCAGCGGTAAGTGCAGCTCTAACCTGACCTGAATCAAAGAGGTTAATATTTAGAAAGCGCACCATCCTTTTTATCTCATTATTTACCTGATACCCCTCCGGCGTCTTCGTAAAATATTTCTTCATGATAGCGGCAGGAGTATTCCTTATGGAATACTCCGGGTAAAGGGCCTTCTTCGCAGAGTTTATTACCCTATCGCTAATGTCGCTTGCCAGTATCTCAACCCTCCAGCCTTTCATGAAAAGCCCCTCTTCAACGAGCATCATCGCGAGCGTATATGGTTCCTCGCCTGTCGAACATCCGGCACTCCATATACGGAGGACCTTGTCGTGCGGTTTTTTAGCCTCAAGAACCATTGGAAGCGCTCCGGTCTTGAAGGCGTCAAGCTGAGTCGGGTCTCGAAAGAAGCTCGTCTCATTCGTGGTGATGGAGTTATAGAGACTTTTAAGCTCTTCAGGCCTCTTGGGGTCATACTGAAGGAAGTAAAGATATTCTTCGTATGAAGAAAGCTTCCTCTCTTCTATCCTGTGGGAGAGCCTGTCCTCAAGGAGGTAAATCTTATTTTCGTTGAAATAGATCCCACAGTGTTCATATATAAAATCCCTCACCTGCAGGAAGACTGCTTTATTCATTTTATATTTGCTCATCTATATACTCCAGGCCTTATAGATAATCTACTAAACTGCTTCACACTGCTCAATGGCCTGTATGGCCGCCTCTTTAAGGTTCTGATCCTCATGGTCAATAAATGCCTTAAGCGGTTCGACGGCTGCCTTTGCGCCGAGGGTGCCTAGCGCTCGAGCAGAACTTATCTTTACAGGAACCAGGTCGCTACCAAGGAGCTCAATTAGCTTCCCCTCCGCATCTTCTAGCTTCTTCTCACCGATGATGTTTACAGCCTTGAAGCGTACCCACATATCTTCATCCGAGAGTGCGGTTATGATGAAATTATCAGAGTCGGAACGTGCGGCGAGCACCTCAAGGGCGGAGAGTCTTACCTCCTTTTCACAGTCGCCGAATGCGCTTGCTATGAGAGCCGGGATCTCTTCCCCCTCAAATGTTGCAAGCGACCTGATGGCGGCGCTCCTTACCGGAGCCTCTTTATCCTTAAGGGACGTTTCAAGTGCGCCCTTAGCTCCATCGCAAAACCTGCCGGAGAGACACTCTGCAGCTACGACCCTGAGCTTCTCCGAATCATTTTTCAAGAGATCGATTGCAGGAACTAAAACCGAATCATCGGAGAAGGTATTTATAGCCTCCCCTATCACTTCTATAACATCGTTATACTGCTCACTCGTTGCAAGATCGAATAACGGGCCTACTGCCCTTTCGTCGCCGAGCGCTGCAAGGGCCCTTACTCCCGTCTTCCTGATCTTGCTGTCAGAGTCGGAGAGGACAGCAAGGAGAGGTTCAAAACACTCTGTAGTATTAATGTTACCAAGCCCCTCAACTACCACATTTCTGACCCTCGTATCAGTGGACTTCTGAAGGACCTCGTTCATAACGGCGACAGTCCCCGGGTCCTTCATCTCAGAGAGAGCCTCTACGAATACGAGTATCTGCTCCGGATAATCCCTTATCGCGTTAACAATCTTATCGGTATCTGATGAGGCAATTATCGCGTCCTTTAATAGTATCCTTGTATCTTCCTGATAGTACTTGGTGACCGCGAAGAGCAGTAGCGTATCTATGGCGCCGCTATCACCGAGAATGGCCAGCCCCCTTAATATGTCATGCTGTTCGTAAAGATCCGCTTCGTGGAGTTTTCCTGAGAGGATCTCCAAAAAGATGCTCTTATCCGAGTCGCTTATGTGTCCGGTGAATCTTTCTACAAACTTAACGACCGTATCGACGCTAAGTATATGCGATACGCCGGGGGATGCAAGGATGTGCATCACCTTCTCGCAGTCCTCCGGTGCGGCAAGCATGCTAAGTGCGTCAAGTGCAGCGATACGAGAGACGTCGATGGCACGGAATATATCGAGGAGCTTCTCCGTAATCTCCGGCCCCCCTATAGAGCCCAGAGCTTCAAGTATAGAGAAACGGACCCATTCGTCATCGTCGCTCAGACCCTCTACAAGGGGGTCTATTGCCTCGGTGGCGTGTATATTTCCAAATGTCACGGCCACGGCGGAGCGTATATTCGCATTCGGATGTTTTAGAAGAGATATCATCTCCGGCACAGGGTCGTGGCTGCCAATAAGTCCGATGATATCAATAACGAATTTTAAGACATCAACGTCCTCTTCATCAAGGAGGTTGGTTAGGCTCTTTATAGAAACTTCGCCGAGACGAGAAAGGATTTCAAGTGAGATATTCCTGACGTAAACTTCATTGGAATAAAGAAGCGGCACTACCGCATCTACTACTGATTCGTCTCCTATCCGCACAAGGGAGTTCACAGCCTCATCCTTTATGAGCGGGTGTGGGTCCTTAAGAAGCTCTACAAGGCGTGTTATGGCTCTCTCGTCAGTGATTTTCCCGAGTGCGCTCACAGCTTCATGCCTTATAGTATCGTCGTGTGAATCCAAGAGTTCAAGCAACTTATCTAGTTCCGACATGGCAGTCTAATCCCCCGTTTGATTAAGTTATAGCCGGATGCCTGGATAACCCATTAAATACTCTGACACAAAAACAAGTGTTTAAACCGTAAAGCAGAGCAGAGTATTGAGTATTTGGTAAACCGTCCTATATACTCTTCTTCGGTTTATCCATTGATAACTTTAACTTATTTTAAATGCTTCAACCAGAGTAGTACGATATGCTAAGCGAGCGTGAACGCGAGGGTGAGGAGGATGGAATCTAATATAAAATATAGTATAAAATGATAATGAGAAAGAACCTCTAAGAGCGTCTATCTCGTGATTACAAAAGGGCCTAAACTGTATTTCTTCGGAGGCAGCTCTTCCTTGGTAACTTAACAGGGGATAAAAGGACATGAAGGTCGTATATTGAAAGCATGAAAATTTACGGAAAGACTTAATGGGGGTCGGGTGGGGCACAGGGCGTACTGCTACATAACCTTCCGGAGTCTTGTCTTGAGCTTCAGTATTGCCTGCGTGTGGAGTTGACTGACCCTGGATTCCGACACTCCGAGCACCTTCCCAATCTCCTTAAGGTTCAAGTCCTCGTAATAGTATAGGGAGAGTACCAGCTTCTCCTTCTCCGGGAGTTCGTCGATGGTCCTGCTTAAAATCACCTTATTTTCCTTAAGATCCAGTTCGGCGACAGGATCGACGCAGTTGGGGTCGGATATGCACTCCAGGATATTCCTGGCGTCCTCGCCTCTGGAAAAGCCCATATCGTCGAGGCTAAGCACCGCAGTGCCGCTTGCGTCGTTAAGAAGTTTGTAATACTCATCCATCCCTATGCCAAGGTGCTCGGCCATCTCCTCTTCCACGGGAGACCTTCCGAGGGTATTTTCAAGTGCCTGGAACTCCTCTTCCAGATGGCGGGCCTTTTGCCTCACAGACCTGGGGAGCCAGTCGAGACGCCTCAGTTCGTCGAGCATAGCGCCCTTTATCCTGAAGGTAAGGTACGTTTCAATCTTAACGCCCCTGGAGGCGTCGAACCTGTCTATGGACTCAAGGAGTCCGGCGACTCCGACGTTAATAAGATCTTCCACGTCGATATGAGAGGGCAGACGCATAGCCAAACGCATGGCTATGATCTTAACGAGGGGGGCATACTCCATTGTGAAAGAGTCCCTCTCCTCCTTTGTGCCTTGAAGCATCTCTAGATTATTCATGCCGGGTTACGCTCCATTACTGAATTCTCGTCCTCGCCGATGAAGAATTGCAGATTATCGTTAAACTCAGAAGGCGGAAATTCTCTTACGACCTCAGCCAGTCTCATAAAACCCTTGGATGACTCTGAATCAGGGTATACTTCAAGCACCGCCTTTTGCTGTCTTACCGCCTTTGGTAAATTCTCGTCATAAGGTATGTAGCCAAGGTAGTCGAGTGAAACATTAAGATACTTGTCAGAGACGACGGTAATATTCCTGTAGACTTCAAGCCCGTCATCCTTGTTCCTGGCCTGGTTCACGAGGAGGTTGAATTTCTTCTCCCCATGCTTTAGATGGAGGACCTTCATAAGGGCGTATGCGTCGATTATGGACGTAGGCTCCGGGTTTGCCACGATTATCTTCTCGGCTGCCACGAGGTTAAAGAAGAGTACGTTATGCGATATCCCCGCAGCTGTATCTATTAGCAGTATATCGACTTTGTCATTTAGGTTTTCCACCTGGCTGAAGAGATTTATCTTCTGATTGGCATCGAGGGTGGTAAGCTCCTGAATCCCCGAAGCGGCTGGGATTATCCTCACCCCGTCCGGACCGTCGACTATAATTTCCTCAAGGGTCTTTTCACCCCTTATGACGTGCCCGAAGTTGAACCTCGGAGCTAGCCCCAGAAGCACGTCAAGGTTTCCTAACCCAAGATCGGCATCCAGCACGATTACACTTGAGCCTTGCCTGGCCAGGGCCACGGCCAAATTCGCCGAGACATTCGTCTTCCCGACCCCGCCCTTACCGCTCGAAATGGATATGACCTTTAGCGGGTCTTTTCGTTTCTTCATCTAAACTCCCTTCACCTCAACACCAGATTTCCGATGGATTCACCGGAGGCGGCCCCGATATCATCGGGAATCCTCTGGCCGTCACACAAGTACGCAATCGGTTTCTTTATCATAGCCGCAGTATTTAAAATACTTCCAAAATTTCGGGCCTCATCTATCCTCGTGTAGACGAGGCAGTCGAGAGGCATTTTACTAAAACCTTTACAGGCGTCCCTCTGGGCTTCATCACGCGAGGTAACGCTTAATACAAGGGCCAGTTTTATAGGTAATCCGCCGCCGAGCATCTGTTTAAGGGCGGAGACGGATTTGTCAACTCTCGGGTTGATACCAGGGGTATCAATTAGGATAACATCTTTCTTGCGCCCTTTCCAGAGCGCCCTGTTAAAGTCACTTCTGGTTCCGGGAGTTGCCACATCGATATCGAATTGACGACCACACTGTTTAATCGCCTCGGAGGAGCCCGGACGCTTGTTGTCGATGCTTATTATACCGACATCAACGCCGCGTTTTTTCCTGAGCCCTGCGGCTATCTTTGAAAGAGTTGTGGTCTTACCGGCACCTGTGGAGCCAACGAAGGCGATGAGCCTCGGCCCGCCCCTCCCCTTTAGAGGATTTACCACTTCTGTCTTTTCTCTTATTATCTTAAGACAATTTTCCTTAAGACTCAAGTCCCCATCTGATGTGGCGAGCGCAGCGGCCCTTATTAGTTTATGGGAGATCTTTTCGTCCACCCCACGGCTGGTAAGTTCATCGTACACTTTTACAGCCCCTCTGCCAATCTTTATGAGGTCTTTTTTTACATTAGAGCCAGCTACATTCGAAAATAACGTCCTCAGTTCGTTTATCTCTTCCTGAACCCCGCCGAGACCCCGTCGGAACTCCTCATTTGACCCCATCGTTTTAACAATCTCATCAGCGTCGAAGTCGATTGCGGCGATGACCTCCGAGGCTACACCTACCTTCCTTGTGGAAAGGATTACAGCCTCCTCGCCAAACTCCTTTTTTACATCAACAAGTGCGCTCTCAATCGTATCCCCTATGAATCGTTTGATATGCATCTAAAGAGTCACCACCTTTACATTTTTTATTTTAACGTTTCCGGCAATCTCAGCCGTTGATATAACTATAAGCGAGGGTAAAACCTTTTCGGTAATTAACCTGAGATAACGCCTTATCTCGGGTGAAGTCATTATAATAGGCTGATACCCGGTCGCCACCATCTCCTGCATGCCGGTCGAGATACCCGTTATCATCGTTTCTGCCGTCCTCGGGTCAAGCGCCCTTACGGAACCGTCATCAGAGGGGTTGACCGCCTTTGAGACCTTATCTTCGATGGTAGAGTCCATAATCATAACCGGCAGCTCTCCCTGGTCGGTAGAGTACTGCCTTGTAATATTCCTTGCAAGCGCCTGTCGAACGCTCTCGGTAAGAGAGTCAGTATCCTTAAGGAACGGAGCATAGTCGGCAAGTGTCTCGACTATCGTCAGGATATCGCGCATGGATACCCTCTCCTTGAGGAGATTTTTAAATACCTTTTGCACGGCGCCGGTACTCATAAGGGCCGGCACTAATTCTTCTACTACCTTTGGATGCGTCTTTGCAAGTCCGTCGAGGATCGTCTGCACATCCTGCCTCGAAAGTATCTCGTGTGAGTTGGCTCGTATTATCTCGGTAAGGTGCGTCACTATTACTATGGCCGGGTTCACCACGGTATAGCCCATCATCTTCGCATTCTCCTTCGTCTCGTCCTCTATCCAGAGAGCCGGTAGGCCGAAGGCAGGTTCAGTCGTTGGTATTCCGTCTAGCCCCGACTCTGCGTTACCCGGGTCAATGGCCAGCGAATGGCTCGTCTTCACGTCCCCTCTCCCTATCTCAACCCCCTTCAGGAGAAAGACATACTCCTCGGGTTTAAGCTGGAGGTTATCCTTGATATGAATCGGCGGCACCATAAAACCGGTCTCGGAGGCTGATTGCTTTCTCATCGCCTTTATCCTGTCCAAAAGCTCTCCGCCGGCTGAGGTATCTACCAGAGGTATTAGCCTGTAACCAACTTCCATCGAGAGCGGATCTATAGGCGTCATCTCGACGGTCTCCTCAGAGGGTTCTTCCTCGACGGGGAGCGGTTCGGGGGCTTCGGCTTCGCCCATAAGACTCGACTTGTATTTGGTGGAGCTAAGATAGGCTATTGCGCCGGTAATAGCGCCCAGACTCAGAAAGGCTACGTGCGGGAGCCCCGGAACAAGGCCCATAATAATAAGGATGGCTGAAGCGCTCCCGATGGCCTTGGGCTTTGTGAGAATCTGCTGTGCTAAATCCTGACCGATGTGCTTCTTGCTCGACGTCCTGGTCACTATAACACCGGCTGCGGTACTTATGATAATCGCCGGTATCTGCGCCACCAATCCGTCGCCTATGGTCAGCACCGAGTAGACGGCTATCGCCTCCTCAAAGTCCATGCCCTGCTGCACAATGCCTATTATAAATCCGCCGATGAGATTTATCATCGTTATTAGTATACCGGCTACTGCGTCTCCACGGACGAATTTACTGGCACCGTCCATGGCACCGTAAAAATTAGCTTCCATAGCCGTCTCGTCTCTACGCTCCTTGGCCTCGTCGTCGGTTATGAGCCCTGCGTTAAGGTCGGCGTCTATGGACATCTGCTTGCCCGGGAGAGCGTCGAGGACGAACCTGGCACTTACCTCTGCGATCCTTCCCGCGCCCTTGGTTATGACGGCAAAGTTAATTATTACGAGTATTATGAAAATTACGAGACCCACTGCAAAATTACCGCCGACGACAAACTGCCCGAATGCCTTTATGACCTGACCGGCTGCGTGAGGACCCTCATCACCATGAAGGAGGATGAGCCTCGTAGAGGCCACATTAAGAGATAGCCTGAAGAGGGTCGTTATGAGGAGCACCGTCGGGAATAACGAAAAATTAAGCGGTTTAAGCACATGTACGGAAACGAGCAGTATAATTATACCTATGGCTATATTAATCGAGAGCATGAAGTCAAGGATTATAGACGGAAGCGGTATGATCATGACGCCGAGGATAGCAACTATCCCGAACGGTATAACCAGCTCGCCCGACTGCTTCGGCAAAAGCGCCTGTATTTTATCGACAAGTGTTGGCACTACGCGATTCCTTTTTTAAGTTTAAAGACATACGCAAGGACCTCTGCAATCGCCTGATAGAGGTTTTCCGGCACTTCGGAACCTACCTCGACGAGCTTCCATAGGGCTCTGGCCAGAGGTTTATTCTCCACCAGCGGAACCCCGTTCTCCTTTGCTATCTCCCTTATCTTCTTTGCAGCGACACCAGCGCCTTTGGCGACTACCACAGGGGCGCTCATCGTCCCCTGTTCGTACTTAAGGGCCACACTGAAGTGAGTCGGGTTTGTTATTACCACCGTAGCCTCGGGGACCTCCTGCATCATCCTCTGCTTTGCAAGTGAGCGCTGAAGAGACCTGATACGCGCCTTCACGAGCGGTTGACCTTCCGTGTCCTTATACTCTTCTTTTATCTCGTGCTTACTCATCTTCATATTTCTATTCTTCTCCCACTTCTGGAAGATGAAATCGATAAGGGCTATAACTACGAGAACCCACGCGCTCCTGACCAGCACTTTAAATGATATGGTCCCGAGATACATAAACATCGTCATCGTCTCCGTATCAGCGAGCTCTCCGAAGTTTTGGACTTCATCTTTTAAGACGCTGAAGGCGACAAAACCTACTATGACCATCTTTGCCAGGCTCTTTAAAAACTCCATTCCCGCTGCTGCTCCAAAGAGGCGCTTAAGCCCCGAAAGGGGGTTGACCTTGGAGAGCTTCGGTGTAATGGGCGTTAAGGAGAATATAAAACCAATCTGGAGAAAATTCGCGACAAGGCCTATAAGCGGCAACAGGAGAAACGGCATCATTATATATAGTATCCCCTTTGAAATCTTCAAAAGAAGCCCCTGTGCATTGGCTACCGTAAGCTCTACGGTTGCGCTCTCCGCAAAAAGATCCCTTACGAGCGAACTGATATTCTCGATTATATTATCGCTAAAAAAATAAAAAATACCGATAGAACCCAAAAGCATGACAACACTCGTCGCATCCTTACTCTTGGCTACCTCACCCTTTTCTCTCGACTGTTCGAGCTTTCGGGGGGTAGCCTGTTCGGTTTTATCAAATTTATCCTCAGCCACAACTAATACTCCACATAACTCTAGCCATTAGCGAACCTTACAATACCTATAATATTACCCGAGAGCCCCGAGAAGACTTCGCTTATCGTCGAAACGAGGAAAGGCAGCGAAAAGGCCAGTATTATAAGCCCCAGAGTGATCGTCACCGGGAAGCCCACTACAAAGATATTTAGCTGCGGAACAGTCCTCGCAATGATGCCCATGCCAAGGTTCGCAAGGAGCACGGCGATAGATATAGGGGCGGCAAGCTTAAGGCCGACTTTAAAGACATCGAAGCTCATTGAGAGTATCCCGTCGTATAGACTCTCGGAGATTGTGAATCCGTAAGGCGGTATTACAGTAAAACTCTCCTTTAGCCCCGCAAAGAATACGAGATGGATATTTAGGGTAAAGAAGAGAAAGATACCAAGGAAATTATAGAACTGCGCGATGACGGAGAGTGATCCACTCGTCTGAGGGTCGATGACATTGGCCATCGAGAAACCCATCTGTATGCCTGCAAGCTGCCCTGCCACTTCGAAGCTGGCAAAGACGAAATTCACCACAAGCCCGAGCACCACCCCTATGAGCACCTCCCGTACTACCCCTACCACCAGCCCGACTAAGCTCTGCGGCATCTCCACAGTCATTGGTATAGTAGGCGTCACTATCATGGCTATAACTAAAACAATACCAAGCTTAAGCTGCATCGGCACCGAGCGGCCACCGATAAAAGGGATTAGCAGGAATATCGCCAGAATCCTTATAAAGACGAAGAAGAATGTCTCAATATTATTTAACGCCTCAAATAACATAATTATGATCCCACATACATTGGAAGGCTCGTTAAAATATTACGCGTAAAGTCGAGCATCATATTAAGCATCCACGGAAAGAGGAAGATAAGGACCGCAAACATCGCGAGTATCTTCGGTATAAACGTAAGTGTCATCTCCTGGAGCTGGGTTACGGCCTGAAAAAGACTAACGGCAAGTCCAACGAAGAGCGCAACCGAGAGAACAGGAAGGCTCACCAGAAGGAGCACCTTTATTGCCTCGTAAGCAAGTGAAATTATCATCTCCTGAGTCATAGTTTGAAACTCTCCACCATAGAACCTATTAGCAGCCCCCAGCCGTCAACAAGAACGAATATCATAAGCTTAAAGGGCAGGCTTATCATAACCGGCGGCAACATGAACATACCCATGCTCATGAGTACGCTCGCCACGACCATGTCTATCACAAGGAAGGGTATAAATATTACAAAACCCACCTGGAAAGCGCTCTTTAATTCGCTCGTGATAAAGGCAGGGATAAGCACACTGGTCGGAACATCTTCATAACTATCCACCCCTTTTGTTTCACTCATCTCCATGAAGAGCGAAAGCTCGGAGTCTCCGACATTGGCGAGCATAAAACTCCTAAACGGCGTAATCCCCTTATTAAAAGCCTCTGTCTCTCCAATCTCATCGGCGAGGTAAGGCGAAACGGCATTGGTGTATGCGTTATTGAGCACCGGGGACATAACAAATATTGTCATAAAAAGGGCGATACCAAGGAGCACTTGATTCGGCGGGGTCTGCTGCAAGCCCATCGCGTGCCTTAAGAGAGAAAAGACTATGACAAACCTCGTAAAGGAGGTCATCATGAGCACAATCGCAGGCACCAGCGTAAGGAGCGTCATGACGAGCATTATCTGAATCGTCGTTGAGAGCCCTCCTCCTCCTCCGACCTTGATGCTCATCTCCGGGAGAGCCAGCGGGTCGTTTGCCGCCAGCGCGCCAAGAGGCGTCAGGATTAAAAGTGCCGCTATGAAGAATATCTTCTTAAAGCTCAAGGTCTTCACTTCTCCTGTCCTTCTTCTTTAACCTGAATTTACCGGCAAAATTAATCGCACCTGGTTTATTCAGGCCGCCTAAAAACTTTCTAAAACCATGTTCCTCGTCTGAGTCCATACTACTCTCAAGCTTATTCACTATATCTTTATCCTCTATCTTGGTAAGGTAGGATATCTGTTCATTCGTTATGCCAAGGACGAGATACTCGCCGCCAATACTAACGACACTTATAGCCTTCTTGGGGCCAAGCGGCAGGTTGGTCATGACCTTCATCAGCCCCTTCCCGCTCTTCGAAGAAAGCCCCGACTGCTTTGAGTAGAACCATATAACCAGCCAGATAAGTGGGATTACCAGCAGTAAGGCTCCGGCAAACTTTTCGATTATCTCAACCATAACTCGTATCCATCCTTAACGAAACGCCGCTCACGCAGCCCTCGAATTTACTTCTTTAATTGTTTGATCCTCTCGACCGGGCTTACGATATCCGTTAGCCTTATACCGAACTTATCGTTTATGGCCACGACCTCTCCCTTGGCCACGAGCCTGTCGTTTACGAGCACTTCCATCGGCTCTCCGGCAGATTTATCTAATTCGATCACCGAGCCGTGCCCGAGCTGGAGGAGATCGTTAATGAGCATCCTTACCCTGCCAACCTCTACAGAGACGGTAATGGGGATATCCAGTATCCTCGAAATCTTATCGTCTATATCATCCGGGTCGGCGCTATCCTCTACTGCGTCAAAGGTAGCTGGAGCCGCCTCCGTAGTCTTTGTATCTTCTGCTACTTCTTCCTTGGTCGTTTCTTTATTTTCTTCTTCAGCCATGGTTTCAGTCCCCTTCCTTTTCAATCATCTCAAGTATCTTTACTGCGTAACTATTTCCAGAGAGCCCCGGCGCGCCTGTAAACTTCAAGGTGCCTTCCAGGTTTACCAAAGCAGGGTCGCCGGTCTTGCTGTCAAGCATTATGATATCTCCCTTATCGAGATTAAGAAGCTCTTCTATTGAAAGCGTTGAGCGGCCAATCACCGCTGATAAAGTAAGCTCGCTCTTTCTGACCTCGTGTTCCATCATATCGGACCACCTGTTGTCGACATCCATGGAGTCGCTCTGGTAGGTTGCGTAAAGTTTGTCCTTTATCGGCTCCATGCTGGAGTAAGGGATACACATGCTCATCATAGCTGAGCGACCCTCTATCTCAATTAGAAATGTCGAGATGACTACTATCTCCGTAGGCACGACGACATTTACAAACTGAGGGCTCATCTCGGAGCGGTTGTAGATGAATTCCAGCGGAAATATCGGCTTCCATGAAATCTGCATATCCGTAAAGACACGATCCGTTATCTTCCTTATAACCCGTTGCTCAAAGACGGTGAACTCCCTGCCCTCGACCCTCGCCAGCTCCCTTCCGGTTCCACCGAAGTAGTTATCGAGTATTATGAAGATCAGGTTCGACTCGACAACAAGGAGTGAGACCCCCCTCAAGGGAGATATCTGAAAGACATTGAAGCTTGCCGGTAACGCTATTCCGCTTATATAATCTGCGTACTTCATCATCGTCACCCCCTCGACGGTCACATCCGCGACCTTCCTGACGAGGTTAAAGAGTGAGAGCCTGAAGTTACGGCAAAATTGCTCGTTTATTATCTCAAGGGTCGGGAGCTTGCCCCTTACAACACGTTCCTTGCTGGTTACCAGGTCGTATTGCTCGCTCCCCTCACCCTGCTCATCTGCGCTATCAGTCTCCGTCTCAACATCACCGGTACTGACGCCTTTCATCAGAGCGTCTACTTCATCTTGACTTAAAACCTTCTCTGCCATATCTTTCCTTGTTGATATCTGTTACTCGTTAAGCGCCTTTACGGCACACCGTTACTGAATCACGAACTCCGTAAAGTAGACGGATTTGATCTTACCCTCCGTCAAAATGAGGTTTACTCGCGCCCCAACCTCGTCCCTTAACTGATATTTCCCCGGAACAGAGCTTATATCCGAGTAATCCTTACTGCTCAGAAGTATTATTATGGAGTCCCGTATCTGGGCCTTCTTCGTCTCCATCTCCGCCTTAACGGCAGCCGACAGTTCCAGGTTGATTGTAATCTTCAGGTATCTGTTCCCGGCGCTATTCATGAGGTTAACTATAAACGGTTCAAGAGCAACGACCTCTATACTCGCTGAGGCTTCTTCCTCCGCCCCCTCTTCACCCTCGACCCCTTCCTCCTCTGCAGGAGGATTGCCCTTCAAGAGAAAGAAATAGACCCCGGCACCTCCTCCACCAAGTACGAGAAGGGCTACTACTATGATAATAATGAGTTTTTTCTTGGATTTCTTCGGTTCTTCAGCCTCTTGGACCTCTTCTTTCTCTTCTTCAGCCATCACTGATCCCTTTCTGGTAGAATATTCTCTGAATATATGTATAGATATGCTTAATTTATAGCGCACGGAGAAGACGGCATGAAGGCCCTTCTCCAATCGAACGACTATAAAAGCAACTACTATGCCAAAGAAAAGAGTATGAAAGTTGTCTAATTGAAACGAGGGGTTAGGAAAAAACGAGGGTAGAGCTTCGGGTGACCGCGACGTAATCCTGTCGAATCGGCAAGGTGAATGTCATAATAGTGACGAGGGCAAAAAAGTGGTGAGGAGAAGGCCACCACGCCCTCTCCTCACCGGTGGTTATCCATAAGAAGAAATTACTATGGGAGTAGTATTTTTTTCTTTTTACGGATAAGACTATAATACTATTAACGCTTCAGGTTAACAAGCTCGGTAAGCAGTTCGTCGGTCGTGGTAATGATCCTAGAACTGGCCTGAAAGCCCCTCTGCGCGGTTATCATCTTTACGAACTCTTCGGCAATATCAACAGTCGAGAGTTCAAGAGAGCTTGAGTGAATCGTCCCTACGGAGCCTGTACCGGGGACACTTACGATAGGGGCCCCTGATTCAGCGGTCTCGGCGAATAGATTGCCACCCTCCTTTATGAGGCCGGTATTGTTTGTGAATTTAGCAAGGGCTATCTGGGCGAGCGCCTTGGTGTCGCCGTTCGAGTATACACCCTGCAATATGCCTTCTTGGTTTATATAACTCCTCTGGAAGGTGCCTACGGGGCTGCCGTCCTGATTCTGGCTGTATACGGCTGACGACTGTCCGTACTGCGTAAGCCCGGCTAGCCCGTCCGAACCCTCGGTAATGGAATCTCCGAAGTCAAAGGCTATTGTTTGCCCCTGCGTCGGACCGCCGGAGAAGTCAAAACCACCGGAGGTGAGGAGGTAGGATATGGTGCTCTCAGAATTCAGAGCGCCCGCCGTTGTGAATTTAAGGGTTCCCTCCGACTGAATTTCGGTATTTCCCGTATTGGAGTCGGCGCCGTCAACAACGGCCTTCCACTGCCAGGTATTGCCTGTGGCGCTGGTGCCGCTCTTCCTGAAGTAGACCGATACCTGGTGCGACTTGCCGAGTGAATCAAATACATTTATTGCAGATGAAAAGTTTGAAGTTTCAATTGGCTTGGTTACGTCAAAAGCACCGGCCATCGTATCACTTACATCGCTCCCACCCGGAGCTATCGTGCCTGAGGCTACGGCGTTAAAGCCAAGTGTCGAAGAGCTAAGCGAGGTGTCCCAGTCAAGTCTAACGCTCTGGGTATTACTGGCATCGTTTGTAACGGTAAATAGCCCTGTGGAACGGACATAAGATACTGAGAACTTATTACCACCGGGATCCTTAGCCTCCAATGCGCTTTTCATCGCAACCGCTACCTCATCTCCGGTATAGGCTTCGCCGCTTACAAGACCGTCGTCGGTAATCAGGCTGGCTGTAACAGCGGTCGGAGTTCCACCCATATCCGAGGTAAACTTAATCTGGTCGTTAACACCAGTCTTAAAGACAAATCCCGTAACGTCGGCGTTGGAATTAAGGTTGGCAACCATATCAATATCCGTCGTAGCAGTAGGAGGGACGGATGAAAAGTCAATTTTTATATCCGCAAGTGCCGTGCCGATTATACCTTTGGAGTCCGCGAGAAAACCCCTGACGACATTAGACCCCGGGTTCACCATATAACCGGAGTTATCGAAGCTGAACTGCCCGGCCCTTGTGTAATTATCAGTGCCCTGCGAGTTCTTTACAATAAATAGCCCATCTCCATCTATCGCGAGATCCATAGTATTTGAAGTAGACTCCATAGCACCCTGGGTGAATATAGTGGATACGTCGCTCATCTGGACACCTAGCCCAACCTGATTCTGACCTGAGAGCCCGCTTATATTCTGGCTCATAAGGTCAGCGAAGGCAACCCTGCTAGACTTGAACCCTATGGTATTCATATTTGCAAGGTTATTGCCTATTACAGACATTGTATTCATATTCGTCTTCATTCCGCTCGTCCCTGAGAAGAGTGATGATAACATTTTTAAGCTCCTTCCTTGGATAGATTACTACTACTAACGTCCCCATATTTCCTGAAGACTACTTATCTCGACTTTCTTGCCGGCTACCATGAGATACGGTTTATCCCCTTCGTAGACGACCCCTTCTACAGCACTGAGCATCAACGTCTTCGCACTTACGGGAGAGCCGTCTTTGTCGACGGCTGCTACTGAGAAGGTGTATGAACCCACAGGTGCTGCACTACCCGAAGAATCCTTGCCGTTCCATGTAAAAGTGTTTTTACCGGCATTTACGCTGCCCGTGTCATAATTACCCATCAGAACTCCACTCTCGTTAAAGACCGAGACGGTGACCCTGGCCGCGTCCTTCGTAAGTTCGTATTCGATGGGGGCCGTGCCGCTCGCTCCAAGCTCAAGAGCGTTTCCGGGTATCTTGACGCCCTTTCCGATCAGAGATGCCGCGTTCAGGTTATTCATCCTAGTTATATTTTCACTCATGGAGTCCATGCTAGTGCTCATATTAGTAATGCCTTCAAGTGAACTGAACTGCGCCAACTGGGCAATAAACTCACTATTTTCAACCGGGTTCAAGGGGTCCTGGTGCTGCAATTGTATGCTAAGAAGTTTCAAAAACTCTTCTTTGCCCATCTCCTTCTTCACTAAATTACTCTCCGGAATCGAAGACATCGAATCCAGCGGGTTCAAAATATTGGCTTCCATCTCACTCATCACCTTCCATCATAAGTAAACACAGATCGTTTGCTAGATAAACACATCCACTCCAGGCTCTTCTGCGGAGTAGTAAAGCTGATCCTCCGTCCCTCCATCTCTGTTGAAGCTAACTTCTCCTTTCACATCTCCTTTGCCTCTGCCTTGACGCCCTGACGATTCGCCTGTAAATCTTCCGTCCCTCTCACGGTAATTATCATCGAGTGAGACGTTAAGCTCGTCTACCTTCATCCCCTGCTCTATGAGTGCGGCCTTTAGCAGGTCGATATTTTTTTCAAGCGCTTCTTTAACATTAAGATTCTCCGCCCTGAAGGTCGCCTGCATAACGTTATCCTGAAGAGACATCTCTACCTTGAGCCGCCCAAGCTCCGGCGGATTAAGGGTTATCGTAGCCTTGCCGATATTTTCGGTAAACGCCACTGAAACCCTTGCAGCCACACCCTTCACAAAAAAGCTCTCAAGGGATTTTGAGATATAAGCCCCCTGGTGGCGAGCAACACCCTGTGGGGCAGCGAAGAGTGTTCTTGTCGTAACCTTACCGGCGTCTGGAGCTGCGGCCGGCACTTCTTCCGAATGGATGGCAGTGGCTGCGCCCATTAAACCCTTTCCGTCCTTACCTTTAAGCGTCTCGGTTAAGAGAGAGTCGATATCGCTGTCAAGGGCGGGTTTAGGTGCATTCGCTTCCATCTCCTTAAAATCGTCTTGGAGTGCCTCATCCATCGAGTCGTCGCTAGAATCCCTTGTCTCGCCGTAGTTACCCTCTCCCTCTTGCGCTTCGAGGGTCTCATCTATATGGGTCTCATCTGTGACCGTCTTACTCTCGGTACTTGAGTGAGGGCGCTCTTTAACGACTTCCACTCCGTTAGAACTTCTCACCTCACCTGATATAACTTGAGAGTCCTTACTTATATCCGTCCCTGAGTTCTTAACGGAGGGTAGGGGCTTTTGCTCTTCTCCGTAATCTTTGGCGACCTTAAATTCCGCAGGGTTTCCTTCAAGCCGACCACCTGTCTCCATGTCGCTAGAGTGGCTTTCGGGTTTTCTTGCCGAGATCAAATCTTCAGGAGAGCTCTTATCCGGTGCTCCCTCACCCTGAGAGGCTTCGTTAAAAGTAGCCCCATCGGCCTCTCCTTGAATCTCTTCGCCAATACTACTGCCGGTAATCCTCCTGGCGGTATTCGTTTCAGCCTTTGATTCGTCACCTGAGACAACTCTTTTTGTAGAGATTCTATCTGTATCAGTAATGTTTTTAGCGATAAGCTCATCTGTCTCGCCCTGCGCAATTAAAGTTCTATCAGCTTCGGTAAGTGCGGTATCGGCAAGTGGTTTCGCCTCGACTTCATACTCCGAAGGGTTAGCCTTAACCGTTTGCTCACCTTCGACCGTATCGTCATCAGTGGAGGCTGACTGTAAGCTGTTTTGGAGTGGAGCAGATTTATCGTTATCTGCTTCTTTATTAAGCTCGGCAGGCAACTCTACACTCTGAGCTTCCGTGCTAAATAAATCCGGTCTATTATGAGACTCCACCGGGTGAGCGTCGCCACTCTCTTTTTTTACTTGAAGATGCTCTCCTAAATCTTCAAACTCTTCTGTTGTCTCCACCACTGCGTCGTCATTAGATTGCTGAAGATACCCTGAAATATCGGCGCTGGGGATGGGGCTTTCAGTTAAGAGATCCTCTCTCCCATCAAACGCACCGGAACTTTGTCCTGATAATCCGTCGGAAATCTCCTGAACCTCTTCACCGGGCCGGGTCTCAGGGGTAATATTTAGAGAAGAACCTACCACCGGGGGCGTCTCCCCGGTGGTAGAAATGCCCTCCACGGAGTTCCCAGTCTCGCTTCCCTCAGTGGCGCGGGAGGGAAGGTCTGAAGCGCGGGTTCCGGGAGGGCCTTTTGCGGGCTCCGCCGGTAGGGTTTTGCCTGTAGTCGTTTTCAAATAATCTAAAGCAGTATCGTCTCTCTGAAGAACGGTCCCGCCGGGCTTAATAACACTATCATCGGTTTCAAGGGTGAGCCCCTCCATAGAGTTATGTGAAGGGGAGTGAAGATCAAAAGAGTTAACTTCGGAGAGCTCTCCGTTTGTCGATTCATTAAGTACTGAGAGCTTCGTACCCTCTTGAGGTAGATCCGCATCGCTCGGGTCAATAGCAGTTCCCTCGCGCGTTTCATTTATAGAAAGGGTCGTAAGGAGCTGATTATGAAAACTATTCTTCTCCTCTAATAGAGCTGCGGGGTCGGCAGAGGAGTCTGTCGAGGCAGAAGAGACGGCTTTCCCGCTAACGGCTTCTTTTATCGCCGGGCCACTCATTATCATAAATGTCTCTGGTCTCATCTGGTAATATCCTTTTCGGGTAAAACCCTGTCTCCTAAACCCTCTGAAAGCCGGGCCGCCTTTCTGTCGTCCACAAAACCCATCATCTTTCCCGATTTCCTCTTGCTCATCGAGCGAATTATCAAAACGGCAAGCTCGCGTTCAACCTTTTCTATGGTTTTGGCCGCTTCCTCCGGTGGCATATTCTCGTAGAGCTTGGCAAGCCCGAGGATGCGCTCCCTGTCAACCGTACCGACCGCCTCTAATATCTTCTCCAGTTTACTTGTCGCCTCCGTAAGGTTTAGAAGCTTATCGTCAATATCTTTTCTAAGTGCCGCCAAACGTTCCTCCTCCTCGCGAATCTTTTCTTCCCTGAGATTAAGCGACTCATGGCGCTCACTAACGGCCCTTATCATAGATTTCGTCTCATCTACATCGAGCGGGTCCACGGGCTTCTGCCTGGAAAAAACCTCGGAAGGCGAAGAGATAAGACCGCATAAAAATAACAGAATAAATATGTATAGATATCTCCTCATCAAATCACCGTCAATCACTCTTGTGTTTGCCGAATACCGCAACACTGTGTTCGTCGAGCAAAGAGAGCTCGCTCTTCTCCGTTTGTCTTTGAAATTCCTTCAGCTGCTTCTCCTTGAGGTCAAGGAGGACCTTCCTCTCCATTGAAGCGTCTATGAGCTCCTGGCGTTTAAGATCTCCCCTCTTTCGCCACTTAAAGAGTTCCTTCTTGCCGGACTCTATTAGGCGCTTCACTCCTGAGAGGTACTGGTTGTAGAGCATGAGCTCATTTGAGTCCATCACTTCTTTTTCCAACATGGCCGTCGCCTCAGTACGGTAGCTCTCTTCCAATTTTTCAATATTCTCTTCTTCGCTCCGGATCTTCTCCAGTATTATTCCTAACTCTTTCTTCTTAAGATCTTCAATCTGTCCCCGGTAGCCAAGAACGCTTTCTAGGTTAAACTTATACTGCTTCAACAGCGTCGCCTCCTTCACCGAATAGCGCCTTCATGCTCATTATCGAGGTGTAGAAATCGACCTTCTCATCTATCCATTGCGAGAGAAAGTCGTTTATCTTATCCCTGTTTTCTATGGCGAAATCTATCTCGGCGTTTGAGCCCTTCTTATAAGCTCCTATATTAATAAGATCTTCGTTCTGGTTATATGTGGCAATCACCTTCTTTATCTTCTGCGCCAGATCGCAGTGGTCTCTTGAGACCACGTCTACCATACAGCGGCTCGCAGATCCGAGAATGTCGATTGCCGGGAAGTGTCCCCTGGAGGCGAGTTCTCTTGAGAGTACTATATGGCCGTCGAGTATCGCCCTCGACGTATCGGCTATAGGGTCGTTTATATCGTCGCCCTCAACGAGGACAGTATAGAATGCCGTGATGGAGCCGTCGCTATCCGATGTGCCGCTACGTTCGAGAAGTTTAGGCATCATGCCGAAGACCGACGGCGGGTAGGCTTTGGTCGTTGGAGGCTCTCCTACAGCCAAACCTATCTCGCGCTGCGCCATGGCGAATCTGGTAAGTGAATCCATCAGGAGGAGAACTTCTTTATCCTGATCCCTGAAAAATTCCGCAATGGTCATCGCAAGGAATGCCCCCCTCACTCTAAGGAGCGGCGGCTGATCCGATGTGACGACTATTACAACCGAGTTTTCCAAACCCTCCATAAGGACCTTGTCGAGGAACTCGCGAACCTCTCTCCCCCTCTCACCTATAAGGGCTATTACATTCACATCAGCTGAAGTGCTCCGCGCCATCATACCTAGAAGTACGCTCTTACCGACGCCACTTCCGGCAAATATCCCGAGCCTCTGGCCGGACCCTACGGTAAGGAGACCGTTAATTGCCTTTACGCCTACGTCGAGCGGACTCTCTATCCTCTTTCTCTGGAGCGGCCCCGGAGCGTCGGCATAGAGGTTATACTCGGCTGTTCTCCTATGTATTTCACCCTTTCCGTCGATGGGGTTTCCAAGTCCGTCAATGACGCGCCCGAGAAATTCGTTGGTAAGACGCACCCTCGCCTTGTGTCCGAGGCTGACGATACGGCAACCTGGGCCAAGCCCTCGCGTGTCGCCAAGCGGCATCATTAGTACACCATCGCCGTTAAAGCCTACGACCTCACAGACGACCGGACTCTTATCCTGAGGAAATATTTTACAAAGCTCTCCAACGGTCAGATCAATACCCGAGCCCTCAATGACCATACCTATTACCCTGGTCACCTTGCCCTGTATCTTTATGGGATCGACCTTATCTATGGCGCTGCTAAGCACATTAAGCCTCATTATCGATAGTCTCCCTGAGAGTACGTTCTATGACTTTTAGCCCCTCGTCTATTCTTAATTCAACCTCGCCGTGTTTGCTCTCCACGGAACAGTCTCCGCGTTTAAGAGAGGCATCTGTGCCGAGGCCAAACTTACTCGTCTTCTCGAGGTGCGCCACGAAGTCCGGCTGGTTCATCTTTAAATATTCAAGGTCTTCACTATTTACACTTATGACAATATCTTCCGTAGTTACCACGGAACCGACAGCCGCGAGGATGATATCGCGTATGACGTCCCTGTTGGTGGTAAGCTCCGAATGAAGCACCCTTGAGGCGGCCTTTGATACAAGAGTAATCACTTCATCCTCATGCTCTATATAATAATCCTTCTTAAAGTCGCTCAGTTCTCCTACGAACCTCTTTAAAGACTCCGCCAGGGACCCGTAAAGGGTATCCATCTTCCCTCTACCCTCTTTAAGCCCCTCTTCCTCTCCTGCCTTAAACCCCTTCTCGTAGGCCTTATCCTCAATGGTCTTAAGCCTCTCCTGAAGTTGCATGTCGGGGTTACCGTCCGCACCGAGGAGCTCTCCATTCGCTAACTGCTTGAGCCTCTCAAGTCCCACATTAGTCTCGTTGCTAATAGCGGGTTTCACCTTAAAACCCTTTACAACTGTAACCTGTTCTTTCTTGTATACATTAGACGTAAGCATCTCCACCATCTCCTACGGCCATGATCTCGCCGTCGCTCATTAATTTCCTTGTTGTGCTTACAATCTCAAGCTGTGCCGCACTCACGTCACTTAGCTTTACGGGCCCTCTCGCTTCCATCTCTTCCAAGAGCATCTCTTTTGCTCTCTCACTCATGTTATTAAGGAAAAGGTCCTTAAGCGGATCTTCCGCAGTCTTAAGAGCAAGTATGAGCTGATCGTTGGTGATCTCTTTCAGTATCCTCTGTATACCTCTGTCATCAACCTTGCCGATATCGGCGAAGACGAACATATTCTCCTGTATCTTTGTAGCTAAATCCTGATTCTTCTTTTCTATGACCGAGAGTATCTCGGTCTCTGACTCACTCTCGGTCTGGTTAAGTATCTCGGCAGCAGACTTAACGCCGCCCATTGCCCTCATCTGTAACCCTGCAGTACCAGCGAGGTTCTGATTAATTGCGTCCTCGAGCTCCTCCATCGCGCCGGGGGCCAGAGGTTCCATCGTCGCCACCCTCATTACGACCTCTATCCTCGTCCTCTTGTCGAAGAAGGTAATCACCTGTGCCGCATGCTCGGGTGGGAGGTTTGTTAGTATCACGGCTATCGTCTGAGGGTGCTCGTTACGTATGAAATCGGCGACAATCTTGGGGGTCATCATCTTGAGAGTGCCGATGCCGCCTCCCTCGGACTTGTTAGATATCTTCCTCATTATGGCAGAGGCCTTCTCAGGGCCAAGCGCTTTATGGATAATAGATTTCAGGTACTCATCTGCGTCTACCGGACCACCATCTACCTTTAGCTGCTTCTCAAATTCATCGGCGACGATAACATACGTATCCTTGGGCGCATCCGAGAGCTCAGTAACCTTTCTTCCGAGTAGTTGAATCTCATCCGGTTCCATAAATTTTATTATATCCGACGCCGCCTCTTCACCAAGATACGTCAGGAGAAGCGCAGCCTTTTCAGCACCGGTTAATTCTTCCACTATGACTGTTCGTTTCCGCTCTGCTCTTTAAGCCAGGACTTTAGTATGGCAGCTGATTGCTGCGGGTTATTCTTAACCATACCCCTTATGCTCATCTTCTTCTTTGTTTCAGGAGTAAGGGTCTCCCAGTCCTCCTCCTGCTCAGGATACCCTCCCATCATCCCTGCGCCTCCGCCTGCGAACTGCGGCGCAGGCTCGTGATGCGGAAAAAGGGCTTTTACTATCGGCTTTACAACGAAGAGAAGAAGGAGTAGCGAGACGATAAGTACCGTGCCGTACCTTAGCGCCGGAGACAAAATCCTATCCACCATGGTTACCTTAAGCACCTCGGCAGTCGGTGCTATCTCGAATGGGATATTAACCACCTCGAGCGTATCTCCCCTGTCGGGCTGTACGCCGACAGCACCCTTCACGAGGTTCTGGAACTTCTCAATATCCTCGGGTTGCCACGCCTGGTATGTCTTTACCTCTACGTCATCTTCGTCTCTCGTTACCTTATAAGTCCCGTCTACAAGGACCGCCACACTCAGGCGCTTTAAGATTCCTGTCGGAAGTACGGTCTTGCTTACGACCTTGCTTATCTCGTAATTTATGGTCTCATTCTGCTTTTCAGAGCCGCCGCCGTCGCCGCTACTCGCAGCCTGAATCTGCTCTCCAGGGACGTTACTGGCCACACCCGGTACTCCGCCGGAACCGCCGTTCGTAGACTTCTCCTTACTCGATTGCTCGCTCCTTACGACGACGCTCTCCGGGTCGAATTTCTCTTCGGTCATCTCGGCGCGAGTAAAATCAATCTCAGCCGTTACCCTCGCCAGCACCTTGTCCTTACCGACTACCGGCTCAAGTATGCTCTGGATACGCCCCACAAGGACTTTTTCAATGGATTTTTGATATTCAAACTGTGTCGATGAGAGGTTAGATGAACTATCTTCGTCCCCCTCGCCCGATAAGAGCCTGCCAGTGGTATCGACGACTGTGACGTTCTTATGGTTCAGGCCGTCTACGCTGCTGGCAACGAGATTTACCACGCCATTTATCTGACTGGCGTTAAGCCTTCCTCCCTCTATGAATTTAAGGACTACTGAGGCCCTTGCCAGCTCGTCCTCTGGTGCAAAAAGCCTCTTCTTCGGTGTAACTATATGTACTCTCGCGGTATCAACCTCGTTAAGTACGCTTATGGTGCGCGCTAACTCCCCTTGAAGGGCTCTGGTATAATTAATCTTTTGCACGAACTCGGTTACTCCGAATCCGGATTTGTCGAATATCTCAAAGCCAACGCCCGAGCCCTTCGGAAGACCTGCGGCCGCAATACGCAGTCGCGTCTCGTGCACAAATTCGCTTGATACGGAGATGACCCCTCCCGAGCCTACCTCAAACTCAATATTCTCATCGCGCAGCTTCTCAACGACACGAGCCGCGTCATCCTCCGAGAGGTTCGAGTAAAGCACCTGGAACTCGGTCTTATTCATCCATAGAACGAGCACCACAATGGCGCTTATAAGTATTGCCACAAGGGCCCCGAGCGCAATAAGACGGCTGGGATTCATATCTCTAAATCTCTGTAAAAAGGCTTCTAACATATCGCTACACCTGTGTTCTCATTATATCTTCATATGCCGAGACGATCTTATTCCTTACCTGTTGCATCAACTGGAAGGATACCCCCGCCTTCTCTAGCGCTATCATCGTCTCGTGGACGGCCTTTTTCCCCTCGGTAAGGCCCTGAACGGCCTTCTCAGCGTCCTGCTGCGCTGTGTTAACCTTACTTATCGCATCAAGTAACGCCTTGGAGAAGTCTCCCTCGGATTCCACCTTAGGCGAACCCTTAAGACCCGTCATCGCATCTAAGGCAACCTTGCCTAATCCTTTAATATCATCTACCATGAATCATTAACCCCCTATCTCCAGACTACTGGAGATCATATCTTTTGACGTCTTGAAGGCCGTAACATTGGCCTCGTAAGCCCTCATTGCCGAGATCATATTCACCATCTCCTCGACCACATTTACATTAGGAAGCCTAAGGTAGCCGTTACTCCCTGCATCAGGGTGTCCCGGTTCGTATACGACTTTAAAAGGCTTGGTATCCTCTATAACGCCGCTAATCTTAACTCCGACGGATGACCCTTGGCCTCCCGAATTTGCGCTAAGAGTATCGTCAAAATTCGGTGCCGAAGAGAAGACGACATCTCTCCTCCTATATGGGTCTCCGTTAGTGCCCCTCGTTGTATTGACATTCGAAAGGTTGCTGGAGATGGTATTAAGCCTTATTCTCTGAGCCTCCATACCGGAGGCGGCAATGTCAAAAGTACCGAACATCTGTTATCTCCTTTCGTCGATAGCGCCCTTGAGCCCCTGGAACCTCTGATTAATTATTTTAAGCGCAGTCTGGTGTCTGACGCTATTCTCGGCCATCTTGACCATCTCGTGCTCCAGGTTAACGGTATTACCGTCAAGCCCCCCTCCGTCCTTACGGCTTATTACCGCCTCCGTGCTAACCCGCTGGCCGGTGCCGGCGCCGCCTCCGGGCAGGAGGTGCATCGGGCTGGTCACAGACATTGGCAAAGCCCCTCCAGCTACACTCCCCGTGCTACCAGAGCCCTGAAGTTTCTTTGCTAACTCCCGACCAAAGTCTATATCCATAGCCTTATAGCCGGGAGTCTCTTCATTTGCGATATTCGAGCTTATAAGCTTATGGCGGAGCTCACTAAGATTGAGACTTTTTTCAAGTATCGGCATCGTGCCGCCGAAGAGTTTATTAAACATTTTACAATCCTTCTCTAGTAAAGATCCTAAATCCCTGTGCTGTTTAAAAGCAATCTTTATGCCAAGTGGCATTGTAGTAAAAACGAAGATCAAGTGAAGATAACGCATCAATATTCGTTTTGGAAATCAACATATTAGGCCACATCCAGTCCTCACTTGATAAAGAAAGGACGAAACAAAGCCAAAGCAAAGTCAGATAATAGAGGGAATAAATGTTTCTCAGGCGGAATTTTTTACCTCCGCATTGTACTCGTTAAGCTTATTTCTAAGGGTGCGAACGCTAATTCCAAGCCTCTCGGCCGCCTCCATCCTGTTTCCATCTGCCTCTGAAACGGTCTTTAGTATCAATTCCTTCTCCATCTCCCTGATCGTCCTGAAACCCTCAAGAGAGTCGTCCGGAGCCGTTTTATTGCCTGTGATAGTAGCTGAAGAAGTAGGCATCTCGTCGCCGTAGTAAAGGTCGCTAACCGTAAGCTCGCCGTTACTGCAAAGGAGTACAGCTCGTTCCAGCACATTCGCGAGTTCGCGGATATTGCCCTTCCATGGGTTTATGATAAGCGAGTCCAGCGCCTCCGGGCCTATGGACGTAATCTTCTTATTATATTGAAGGGAGTAGAGTTTAAGGTAATGCTCTGCCAGGAGCTCAATGTCATCGGGCCTCTCCCTTAGCGGGGGGAGTTTAAAGGGGAAGACATTTAGCCTGTAGAAGAGGTCTTCTCTAAAACGCCCCTCCGCGACCTCTTTATATAGTTCCCTGTTCGTCGTGGCAACGACCCTGATATCCACCGGAACCGGACACCTGCCGCCAACCCTGTCAATCTCTCGCTGCTGGAGAACTCTCAAGAGCTTGGCCTGAAGCTCAAGGCCCATCTCGCCTATCTCGTCTAAAAGTAGAGTGCCCCCGTCGGCTTGCTCGAACTTGCCTGTGCGCCGTGCGGTGGCGCCGGTAAAGGCGCCCTTTTCGTGGCCGAATAGCTCGCTCTCAAGCAGCCCGTCGGGGATGGAGGCGCAGTTCACAGAAACGAAAGGCCCGGCGCTCCTGTCGCTAAGGTTATGGAGATACATGGCAAGGAGCTCCTTACCGGTGCCTGATTCGCCTGTTATAAGCACTGTTGCGGATGTCGGGGCTACGTTCCTGGCAATCTCGAGCAGATCGCGCATCTTCTCGCTTCTCGCTATTATGCCGGAGACCGACTCCGGCACGAAATCCGGGGAGAGCGCCCTGGAGAGGGCGGCCTCTATTATCTCAGTTGAGAACGGTTTAAGTATATAATCCGAGGCCCCTATCTTCATGGCCTCAATGGCCGTCTCGATAGTGCCGTATGCGGTCATAAGAAGGACCGGTATGGAGGGGTTAATGCGCTTTACCTCCTTCAGGAGCTTGATCCCCGATATCCCCGGCATCTTTATATCGCTTACAAGGGCGTCATAAGATTCCTTTCCGAGTTTCCAGAGCGCCTCGTCACCGCTTGAGGCGCACTCAACCTTATAACCCTTTCGCTTTAAGGCCGCAAAAAGAGCTTTTCTCATCTGTTCGTCGTCGTCAACTACCAGTACGCTATTCACTTATAAAACCTCCGTTTCTTCACCGGATGGCAAAGAAATAGTAAAGGTTGTGCCGTTTAAGTCACATGAGACGTCTACTTCACCGCCGTGCGACTTTACTATGCTGGAGACCACGGCAAGCCCTAACCCCGTACCCTTGGGGCGCGTGGTGAAGAACGGATCGAATACCTTGTCGAGATCATCCTCGGGTATGCCCGGTCCGTTATCGCTGACACGTATCTCCAGTGAGTCTTTCGTGTTTTTTGAATTTAATGTGACCTCTCCACCTTCCACGTCACTTACCGCGTCGAGAGCGTTCATGACGAGGTTTATTATCGCCTGTTTCATTAATTCTGCATCCACCTTTAGAGGGACGTGGTTGGTAAGCCCCTCGGTGGAGAAGGTTATACCCCTCTCTGCGGCTATAAAGCCGCAGGTACTCTTTATCTCCTCCGAGAGCTGCTCTAAAGAGATCTGCTCCACGGAGAGACGCGACGTGTTGGCGAATAAGAGCATATTGGATAGCGTATTATTTAGGATCCTGACGGCCCTCACTATCTCAACTGCGTATTTTCTATTCTCTTCCTCACCCTTAAGCTCGTCTCTAAGCACTGAGGCGAAGAGCTCGATGCTCCCGAGCGGGTTCTTTATCTGATGGGCAATGCTAGCGGCCATGACCCCCATAGCGGCCAGGCGTTTTTCGCGCTGGTCCGACCTCCTGAGCCTCGTTATCTCGGAGATGTCTTTAACGACAATAAGGCGACCTGCCTCGTCCCCTCTGACACTCCTTAAAACTTTTTGCGTCACCGTAAGGGTTTTAACCGTTTTGTCAACGGTCCTGAGGGTCACCTCGCAGTCACCCTCACCGCACTTGTCTATAACCAGGAGGCTTTCACTTAAGCTTGCTCCGGTAAGCTCCGGTGCCCTTTTGCCGAGTATCGAGCAGATCTCGTCGTTTACGGTATTTATACGCCCCTCTTCATCGGTTGCTATTACCCCGACAGGGAGGGATTCAAGGACTGCGGAGAGAAAGTTATTCTTCTCAGCAAGCTCGATATCCAGCCCCACGGCCCGTTCTTCGAGCTCCTTATAAGAGATTTCGAGCTTTGTCGAGGTCTCTTTAAAGGTCTCGAAGGCGTCCATCAAAACGTTTATATCCACTACATCCTGGCCCTTTCCCACTGCGTAATCTCCTTTAGCCTCTCCCTTGAGAGCTCTACATAATCAGAGTCCATACCCGTCTCGACCGACATCCGCCATGCCTCCTTGGCGTCACTTCGCCTGCCGAGCTTATGGCTCGTCTCACCGAGCATGTAGAGGACCCTTGGTCTTTCTTCTTCTCCGGCAATATCAGCCGCCTTTCGAAAGGCCCTCTGTCCGTCGCCGTATCTCTTTAGCTCAAAGCTTGCCTTTCCTATGCCGATTAAACCCTCGGAGTGCACGCTGCTATCTTCACTCTTCTTAAGAATATCTTTATAGACCCTTATCGATTCCTTTTCTTTGGAAGTCAAAAGTAAGCTCCGTGCGTACTTAAGCTCGAGCCCGGCATCGAATGGGAGCACCTTCCTTACAGAGACGAATGCGCCGATAGCATCCGTATACTCTCCCGACCTGTAAAACGAATCGGCAATGGCGCGCGTTAAGTTTATTTTAAAAGACCTCTCTTTATCGTTCCTTGCACTAAAACTTTTTAGTATCTTCCAGGCAGAGCCGTTCTCCCGGAGAAGGATATGCGACCGTATAAGCCCCGAGATAGCCTTAATGTCAAGCGACTCTCCCCTCACGTCGGAAACAAGCCCCTCGTATATCTTCTTCGATTCCGTCGGGAGGTCGTTTTCCAGGAAGGCCTCTGCGGCGAGTAACAGGGAGCGCCTTTTTCGGACGTAACGTATATTCTTATAGTAATTCTTCATTATCGTAAAATAGTCTTCAGTGGCGTACGAGTCGGCAAATTCTTTATAGATGTAGTTATCTATGACCTCCCAGACGTCACCATGCCAAGGGGTTTTTCCGTAGATTAAAAGAAAATGCTTGGCAGCCTCGAAGGCCTTGTCGCCAAGCCCGCTGTCGGCGTAGAGAAAAATCTTGTAGAGGTCGATGCTCTTCTTCATGCCAAGGGTCGGGGGCACCTCAACGGTAGATACGTCGCCAAGGAGTTTTAGGGCTTGAGCCATCTTATTTTTTAATATCGAGACTTCAGCCGCCGCCATGGTCCTCATAATATAGTGGTCGTCCCCGATAAAATTCGGGTCGTCCGGCTTTAACTCCCAGTCTACTTTCATCTTGTTATAGAGCGCTTCGGCACCGTCAAGGTCGCCACGTATAGCCGCTACGTCACCAAGTCTCAGATAAATATAAGACTGAAAGGTCTCCATAGTATTGTGAAGGGCGTAGTCAAGGAGCCTTTTAAAGAGAAACTCCGCCTCATCAAGATAACCGAGGCTCATGAAATTTTCGGCACGGATAAAGTGGTACTGGGAAGTGAGTAAATCGTCATCCTCCAGTTTTTCAAATATCTTTTCGGCACTGCGGTGGTCGTTAAAGATGTAAAGGATTACTGCGTGTCCCGCCAGCGCACTGCTCCATATCTCCGGGTCCTCGCTCCTCCGAAAGACTCTAAGTAAGTCCATATCGGCCTCTACGAGTTGAGCAAACGAGCTGTATTTTACGGCACTGATGGATGTGGCGAAAGACTCTCTGAGCTTGCTGTTAAGGAGTTCATCTCCTTTGGTGTAACCTTCAAGACGAGAGTAATTGCCTGCGGCTTCGGTGAAGAGCCCGACTGACTCGAAGATGAGGGCTGTTGCGTAGATAAGTTCGTTCTGATTTTCCACCTCCGAGTCCAACATGCGCTCGGAGAGGAGGTTTATCGCATCTTTCCACTTACTCTCAAGGCGAAGCTTTACAGCCTCTTCAATCGTCGGATCTTCACTTCTTAGCTCGTTTAGTTTAACGAGGGATTTTGAGCGGTGAATATCGACAAAGAACTTATCGCGGAAATAATTTCTCCAGATACTCTTCTCCGGGTCCATTGCGTGCGTGGCATCGGGAATGGCAAAAAC
The DNA here is from genome assembly GCA_029262475.1 of Deltaproteobacteria bacterium. Classification (GTDB taxonomy): domain Bacteria; phylum Desulfobacterota; class GWC2-55-46; order GWC2-55-46; family JAJCZF01; genus JAJCZG01. The sequence goes on along the minus strand of JAJCZG010000122.1, from coordinate 20,844 downwards.
CCTCGAAGGCGTAAGGAGGATAAGGGAAGAGAGCAGAATAAATATGAAAATCCTAGCATTCATAAAACGAGTCCAGACTCGTTAAAGTGTCCTTTTCAGGCGTGGAAGTCTTTTTTATTAAACAACTTACGTCATTTACAGAAATGCCGTCGAATGTAATTTTGCGTTCGAGATCAAGCTCATCAAGCTCATCGAACTCCTCTCCCCATTCACCCAAGAGATGCGCGTTAGCGGTTAGATCATACCTTGCAGCCATAATACTCCTCCTTATTTAAGTTATTGTATTGGACTCGAACTTAAAATAAGCAAAGAGCATGCCACATAACACATGGAGACTGCGGAGTGATTCGGAAGTGTAAAAACTCTACTTTGGAGTACGGGTGGATGGAAAACAGGTCGATTTAAAAGGTTTACGCTCTGATTTGTGTAACTGAGTCATGGAATTGACAGATGATAAATATTGGAGGGGTGGTCGGGTCTAACTCTGCGGCGGTGGCTACCCGGCGCTCTTCTGTTTGCTTCTCTGGATAAGCCCTTTCTTCTTCATCCTCTCTATGAGGGTCGTCCTGTTTAGACCGAGAAGGTCTGCAGCCCGGCTCTTTATACCGTTCACCCTCTCAAGCGCCATTATTATATAATCCCTCTCTATCTCTTCGAGTATCTCTGAGAGGTCGATACCCTCTACCGGAATATCGATGGAGCGGGACTCTTTTTCTTCGCAGAGCTTCATCTTATCCGGAATATCGTCCATATCCACAGGGCCGTCACCTGGCTTTAGTATCACAATCCTCTCGATTATATTCTCAAGTTCGCGGATATTTCCGGGCCACTGGTAACTGTTAAATACTTCGAGGACTTCATCGGTGAGGTCAAATATCTCTCTCCTCTTCTTCGCGGCCATCTTTCTTAGAAAATGACGGGCCAGAAGGGCTATGTCGTCCTTTCTCTCGCGAAGGGAGGGAACGTTTATCGGGATGACGTTTAGCCTGTAATAAAGATCCTCCCTGAAACTCCTCTCCTTTACGCATTTTTCAAGGTCCTGGTTCGTTGCCGCTATCACGCGGACGTCCACGCGAATGGTGTCGTTCCCTCCGACGCGCTCGAACTCCCGTTCCTGCAAGACCCTCAGAAGCTTTACCTGAAGCGGGAAGGCTAACTCCCCTATCTCGTCGAGGAAGATAGTTCCTCCGTCGGCGCGTTCAAAACGGCCTTTTCTCGAAGTGACGGCCCCGGTAAATGCACCCTTCTCATGGCCGAATAGCTCGCTCTCGAGCAGTTCAGAGGGTATCGCGCCGCAGTTTACGGGGACGAAGGCAGATGAGTGCCTGGAGCTGTAGTGGTGAGTCGTCCTGGCGATGAGTTCCTTACCGGTGCCGCTATCGCCAAGTATCAGGATATTCGAGTCGCTGTTGGCGACCTTGCCAATTAGGGAGAATATCTTGTTTATCTCATCACTATCACCTACGATACTATCGAATGAATACTTGTCGTCCCTCTCCTCAGATCTCCGACGCTCCTCACGGAGTAAACCGTGATACTCGCAAGCCTTCCGGGCGTTAAGGAGTATCGCCTCACGGGTATAGGGTTTCGCTAGGAAATTATAGGCGCCGCCCTTGGTGCCCCTGACGGCGTTATCAACGGTAGATTCGGAGGATAATACTATGAAGACAGTTTCGGGGCTTATAATGGAGGCCTTCTTTATAAACTCTATACCGTCTATATCAAGGAGTTTTAGTTCCAGAAAGGCTACGGAGTATTCACCCTTGCCAAGAAGTTTCAGGCCGGAGGCACCGTCGATGGCTGTCCCAGGTGAGTAGTTAGATGAGAGAATGGACGAGAGATCATCGCTCGTCCTCTCGTCCTCATCAACTATAAGAATTTTAGGCAGTATCTTATCTGTCATAATCCTGGCAGCTGCCGCTTAGTGGTTACTGGTTAATAAAGTTCACAGGTGGGCCGTACTTATAAGCACCCAAAATTGTGCAAATGCTATGGCTAATGGACGGGATACTAAAAATATAACCTAATTGAATGTGACATTCAAGTCTTTTATGGCTCTATCTATAAAATATGTCGATTTTTTGGCGCTTTTAAAAAATTGAGAAACCTTGAGTTACTTTGAAGAGCTGATAGAAGGTATTAAAAAGGCCCGCTGGAAGTACTCCAGCGGGCCGAATGGAACTAATTTAAAGGGTTTTTATATAAGTTACGTCCGCACTTGGAGGCCGGAGTTCTCGTATCCATATTACGCCCTCTGTTTATGTGGTCGTCGATCTCGGCGGCACAACCTATCATCCTTCCAAAAAGGAAGGTTGTAAAGCCCGCGCTCTCAACCTCTTTTTCGCTTATAAGGTCGCCCATAAATGGCTTCCAGACCATTTTGAGGAGTATTACGGCGATGACAGCGTCAACATTTACGCAGTAGACCTCTTTACTGACCTTATTATCATAGAGCGACTTGACGAGCGTCCTGTAGAAGTCTAGGAAGATATTATTTATCCCCTTCTCCTCAAAGAGTTCGCTTACGAAACGCTCCCTCGGATCGTAGTTTACAGGCTTTCCCTTAAATATCGGGTGGTTTACGCAAGGTATCTTCTTGTAGCCGATATTTCCGATAGCCTTCTGATCCGCCTTGTAAGCGGCGTAGTATGAGGCATACTCGTTGGCTATGGCCTTTAAGTCGATACCGTGCGCCGTATCTGCCGGATCCTTAAGGCCCGAAGGCTTAAAGCGTTCTATCAGGAACTCGATAGCCTCGTAGCCGTTTCCGCCGTGAGCGAAGCCGGTATGTGTCATGAAGCCGATAAAACCCTTGTTTATCTGTACCCTTGTCGGATCCTCCGGACCGTCGGCGCTTACCGCACCCTTACTGCCCTGGGCGGATATGGTGCCGGGGCCGTTAGTTATGATAAGGCCGAGGAGAGAGCCGAACTCGAATATCTCACTCTCGGTCGGCTTTCTGCCGATGAGCGCAAGAAAGGCGGTCTCGGCAAAAGACCATTTGCCGATTATATCCGTTGCGCTCTCGCCGCAAAATGTTCCCTTGTCGTGCTTGGAGGCAGGGACGCTGCAGCCGACCATCGTTGAAAACAGCCTGGAGTACCACGGGAGAGCGGTAAGCGTTACCTTGGAGATGCGCTTACGAAGGAGCGGCTCCCAGCCTAAAGTCATCCAGATGGCTGCGAGCAAAGCCCCGCATGAGGGTTTGCCGCCTGCAGCCCTGGTAACGAAGTCCACAAAGACGGATTTGCCGCTAAGAGCGCCAAGCTTCTCCATAACCAGCTCTGCGCCGTCACAGCATTCGCCTTCTTTAGCCGTAAAGAGCGCCTTCTGTGTATCGGTAACATTACCTAGTATCGAAGTGAAATCAAATGCGTCCGTACCAGTTAGAAGCCCCGAGTGCTCGAAGAGGCCCAGGAGGTGCGTAGACGTTTCTACGGAGTCCGAGACGGCCTTCTTGCCGATTATAGAGACTGCGGCCGAGAGGACGGTATTCGGTGAGTTCCCTGCCTCGCGCGAGGCGTCCGAGGCCATAAGCTCAGGGCTGCCGTTGACGAAGACGTAGGCGTTTAGAGCGATATTGGCTATCTCCTTACCGTACTCGTCCGGGTAGGTTTTGAGGAGGCTCATAACGAGGTTCTCCTCAAAGCTCTTCTTCGAGGCGTCGAGTATGGAGATATTGTTGATCCTTGAGACCTGGGTCTTCGGATCCATCATTGAAACGCCACTAAGGTCCTTTAGCGTCTGCCTCGGGAACTGGGCCCCCGTCTGGCGGGAGACCGCTTCTATCTGATCGTCGTAAGGCGTTACCGCCTGAACGGTCTGTACGTTAAGATCATCCGGGAGCGTAACGCCGGCGTCTCCGGCAAACCAGCATTTTAGCGACAGGTCGCCCTTGGGCAGGAAGTCGGATTTTGCGCCGTTAAGCTCCATAACCTTCGTAAGGGCCTCGGGTATATGGGCGATATTGGTTACGACCGCACCCTTCTTCGAGGCGACCGGATTATCCGGCGTATAGATATCGTCTACATCGAAGTAGTCCATGAACCACTTCTCCTTGGCGAGCGCGTCGTCTCCGGTACCGGCAAGGCTTCCGGCGTGGCCGCATGCCTTGGTGAGTTTAGCCTTCCAGCGTCCGACGATACACGCGACAGTTGGCTTGGTAAATGTGAGGCCGTGCTCGTAGTATCCGCCCGGCTCGACATATACGACTGCCGCCTTGCTCCTGTCGTCGTTATTTAACGCATGGAGGAACTCCGGTAGAGCGTAATGGATATAGACGTCCTTACCGCTCGATACCGAGGTCGTAGTGCCCCATCCCTGCGTAAGCAGGTAGACCGCTATCGTGGTGGTGAAGTTACCCGAGTTAGAGAAGAGCGCGACCGAGCCTTTTACAAGGGACTCTTCGGGCTTACTTCCGCCAAGCGCTCCGCCTAACCTTACGTGATTCCAGGCGTCGGCCACACCAAGGCAGTTTCCGCCGAATAGGTCTATGCCGTTCGTCTGGCATACCGCCCTCATGACGGCCGCGTCGCGGGCCGAGACCTTCTCGGTAAGGACAATGATCTTCTTTAAGTCAGGGTTATGCTTTACGAGTTCCGACACACCGTCTTTTACGCCAGAGGGCGGAAGGTAGACGACACCGGTATTGAACGTATGACCGGCAGCCATCCCCTCCTTTACGGAGTTATAGACCGGGATGTCGCCAAGCTTGGTCTCCAGTTTCTGTCCGGAACGCCCCGGGCTTGTGCCAAATACTATGTTGCCGCCCGAGAACTCATGGCTTATGGGTGTGACCGTGCGGCTCTCGCCTCCGACTATATTTAGAACACAGACGGTATCGTCCTTGGTGGCTATATCGGCAAGCGAGTTTACTCCTACGTAATAAGAAAAATCTCCTACACCGTTTTTATGCATTGTCTCTATCCTCTAATTGTTTTCTGCCTTCCTTCTCCATCCATGTATCGATCTTGAGGGCGTAGTTAACGACCTCGCTCATCGCACTGTCATGGCCAAATATCCTGTAAGGTATCCTCAAAGACTCCAGAGTATCCCTCATATACGACATACCGCGCACAAGATTCGGGCCTCCCCTTCCGACAACAACGAATATCGGGGTTGGTCCGTAGGTATTGAAATAGTCCCTCAGCGCGTCGGTCATTGCTCTAAAAGTCTCGAAGATATCGGTATTATTGGCCTTGCCGCCGATTATGAAGAGCACATTCGACTGTTTTAGCCAGTACTTCATTACGATTCTCGATATGTCATGCATCTTCTCGTAAGGCGGGTTACCGCCGAAGTCGGAGCTTATCGTGGCCCTCTCTCCGAGGAGTTCGGTTACAAGAGCGTTTGCGCCGCCGCCGAATGTCGGGGCCGTGATCGTACCCTTATCGTTCATGACGAAGACGTCGCTTTGACCCTGGTAGGTTCTTAGCTGGTTTATCTCCTGCTCGAACTCGGAGTAGTCGGAAGCGAAGAGGTGACCCGGGAGGCCGAGCCTCTTCCATGCGGGGCTATCGATATCGAATGAACCCTTAAAGTCGCACGCCACCGGAGTAAGACGCCCCTTCTTATTAGGCATCATCCGTATCGGGTTAAGTTCCAGGGTGCTCATGCCGTAGTTATTGTAGAGGTCCCATAACTTCGGGAGGTTTTGAACCAGCGGGCTTATTATCTCCTTCGGAGCCCCAAGCGCCTCAAGGGCGTTTGAGACATGGAAGCTTTTTAAGCCCGTAAGCGGGTCGAACGGGATCTCGGCGATCTTATCCTTCGGCAGCTCTTCAATGTCAACACCGCCGTGATGAGTTATCGTCATCGTAGGGGCGCGAAATATCGTCGAGTCGGCGATGGAGAAATACACCTCGTGCTCGGCAGGTACGCCGCCCTCGAAGGTAACACCGTCTGCCTTTGAGATAATGTTACCGACCTTATGCTCGCAGAAATAAAGGCGTTCCTTCTCTTTTAAGGCTTCGGTAATATCCGATACCCTGCCTATAAGGCCGCTCTTGCCCTTCTTGCCGACCCCTCCCTTGAAGATCGGTTTGATAAAGACCTGCCCGCACTTTTCGATGAGGTCTTTTATCTCATCAACGCTTGCCTCTGGGCCGAGAACCGTGGCCGTTGGAAACTCTACTCTCTCGAGGAGCTTTTTCCCCCAGAGGAGTCCGGTTAGCTGCATATGGAACCTCCATAAAACTTCATGCTACAGATTAACTGACTATAGAAATTTTCTATATTTAAGTAAGTCGTCAGCCGTAATTAGTTAGCGTCTATTATTGCATTAAGGGTTGCGCTCGGGCGCATCGCGCTCGACACCTTATCAAAGTCAGGTAGATAATAGCCGCCTATATCGACGGGACTACCCTGTGCCGCGTTAAGCTCACCTACAATCTTCGCCTCATTATCACCTAGTTCCTTGGCGACTCTAGCAAAACGCGCCTTAAGCTCTGCGTCTTCGGTCTGCGCCGCAAGGGCCTCGGCCCAGTAGAGGGCGAGGTAAAAATGGCTGCCTCGGTTATCGAGCTCGTTAACCTTACGCGACGGACTCTTGTTGCTGTCAAGGAACTTGCAATTCGCCTCACCGAGGGTTTTTGCGAAGACTTTTGCCTTATCGCTCCCGGTAACAGTACCCAGATGATTGAAGGACTCCTCCAGGGCCAGGAACTCGCCAAGTGAATCCCACCTGAGGTGGCCTTCCTCAACGAACTGCTGAACGTGCTTTGGCGCAGAACCTCCGGCACCCGTCTCGAATAGACCGCCGCCCTGCATAAGGGGCACGACCGAAAGCATCTTGGCGCTGGTGCCAAGTTCAAGGATAGGGAAAAGGTCGGTATTGTAGTCACGAAGGACGTTACCGGTGACTGATATTGTATCCTCACCGTCTCTCATCCTCTGAAGGGAAAGCCTGGCCGCGTCGGCTACATCCATAATACGGATATCAAGGCCGTCGGTATCGTGGTCCTTAAGATAACGAGTAACCTTCTCGATTAGCTGAGAGTCGTGCGCCCTCGCCTGGTCGAGCCAGAATATCGTCGGCACTCCGGTAACCCTCGCCCTGGTAACGGCGAGTTTTACCCAGTCCTGAATCGGTGCGTCCTTTGCCTGACAGGCGCGCCAGATATCCCCTTCTTCTACAGTGTGCTCGTGGATAGAGTTGCCAGTTGCGTCAACAATGCGTATGACGCCGTCTCCGGGGGCCTCGAATGTCTTATCGTGCGAACCGTACTCTTCCGCCTTCTGCGCCATGAGGCCGACATTCGGGACTGTGCCCATCGTTGCCGGGTCATAAGCGCCGTTCTTCTTGCAGTTATCTATAGCTTCCTGATAGAGGCTCGCATAGCTATGGTCGGGGATTACGGCCTTGGCATCGTGAAGCTCACCGTCCGGGCCCCACATCTTACCGGATTCGCGGATCATCGCGGGCATGGAGGCGTCGATTATGATATCGCTCGGCACATGAAGGTTGGTTATACCCTTATCGGAGTTTACCATCGCAAGCTCAGGCCTTGTTGCGTAACAAGCCTGAATATCGGCTTCGATCTCCGCCTTCTGTGCAGCCGGAAGGCTCTCTATCTTAGAGTAAAGGTCGCCAAGGCCGTTATTAAAGTCAACGCCTAGTTCTTTTATAACGTCGGCGTGTTTCTCTAACGCATCCTTATAGTATACCTTTACGCAGTGACCGAAGATCTTCGGGTCCGAGACCTTCATCATCGTGGCCTTCATGTGGAGAGAGAATAGTACCCCCTGCTTCTTCGCGTCTTCTATCTGCTCTTCGAGGAAGTTTGTAAGGGCTTTTTTGCTCATAGAAGTAGCGTCGAGGACCTCACCGGCCAGCAGAGAGAGACTATCCTTCAGGACCGTTACACTGCCGTCACTGCCGACAAACTCGATCCTGGCTTCGGTGGCTTCGGCCATAGTAGCGCTCTTCTCATTAGAAGCAAAATCTCCGCTGCTCATGGTAGAGACATGCGTCTTCGAGTCCGTGCTCCATTTACCCATCCTGTGCGGGTTCTTCTTTGCGAACTGCTTTACCGCAACAGCGGCTCGGCGGTCGGAGTTACCTTCCCTTAGAACCGGGTTCACAGCACTACCTAGGACCTTGGAGTATCTCTCCTTATTCTCTTTCTCCTCGTCGTTCTTCGGGTTCTCCGGGTAGTCCGGGATATCAAAACCCTTCTCCTGGAGCTCCTTGATAGCGGCCCTTAGCTGCGGTATTGAAGCGCTGACATTGGGGAGCTTAATGATGTTAGCCTCCGGCGTCTTCGCAAGAGCGCCGAGTGCCGAAAGCTCATCGGCCACTCTCTGTCCCTCGCTAAGCTTCTCCGGGAATTGCGCCAGAATCCTGCCTGCAAGGGAGATGTCCCTGGTCTCGACAGAGATACCGGAGCCGTTTGTAAATGACTGAATTATAGGGAGTAAAGAATAAGTTGCCAGAGCTGGCGCTTCATCGATTGCAGTGTAAAGGATCTTAAATGACATACATGCCTCCAGTTTGACTTAATATAATAAGTAATTAAGATATTAAAGTTTAGCAACTGTAAAGACGGTTGTATTTATCGCATCGTTTACCCGGCTTCCTTAAAAACCAGCCCGGTAGATTACAAAACGGCTGGCTCTTAAAATGAGGCCGACTTCAGCACTAAAACAAGCGCCTTCGAATCATCAATGGAGAGTAATGAGTACCAAATTACATATAGAGTGTCAAGCAAAATCAAGCATGATTTCGATTATAAGAGTAAATTAGTCAAGTATTACAAAAAAGACATTGAGACTAGGCATTTACGATAGCGTATGGCATAAGAAAGAAGCAATTTAAAGAGGATTGGTTCTCTGATAATCTCGCTACCGGTGGAGCGCGGTGTGGCTCACGCGAACCCCTCGCCGAAGGCGATATGAAAGCGACCTTTTTTAAGATTTCTCGTCGTGATAAGAAGCGCGCCGTACTGGTGGAGGTTACGCTTACTCCTCGATCTTATAGAGCGAAACGACTTATTCTATAAGTAAATCTACTACAGATAAGAAGAGGAATCAAGAGGTCATCTGGAGGTACGGAGGTCAGGATAAGTTGTCGAAGTGAGGTTTCAGCTTGTCGTAGGTAGTAAGGATGTGTTCAGGCATGACGTGGATTTCGGAGATGACGGGCATGAAATTATTGTCTCCGTCCCATCTGGGCACTATATGCTGGTGAATATGGCCCGCTATCCCCGCCCCGGCGGAGCGTCCGAGGTTCATCCCTATATTAAAGCCGTCCGGCTTAAATACTGAAGAGAGGATCTCAACACTGGCGCGTGTAAGCTCCATGAGTTCCAAAGACTCCTGCGGCGTGAGCTCGTGTAACGAGGAGATGTGCCTTTTGGGTATTATCAGCAGGTGAGAGCTATTATAAGGGTATTTATTGAGGACTACGCTTGTAACATCACCCTCGTAGACAATGAGGGCCTCCCTCCTGTCAAACGTCTCTGACGGCTCATAACAAAAGACACAGCCCTTCGTCTTATCGGCAAGGATATACTCAAGGCGCCACGGTGACCAGAGAGGAGGCTCCGGAGCCATTACTTATCGACTCTTTCCTTAAGCTCTTTACCGGCTTTAAAGAAAGGCACCTTCTTCGGCTCGATGTAGATGGATTCGCCTGACTTAGGGTTCCTGCCATTGCGACCCTCTCTTTGCTTGACCTTGAAGCTGCCGAAACCTCTGATCTCGACCTTCTCTCCTCTGGCCAAACTATCGGCCATACTGCCGAAGACCGTCTCTACAATTACTTCGATGTCTTTCCTGGAAAAATTACCGACCTTTGAGGCCAACCTGTCTATTAGATCGCTCTTGGTCATCTGTCCTCCTTAAAATACCTGGAATTTGATAAAATAGCCATTAAGCCGTAGCTTGTTTTTTATTTAAATAGGTATAGGGTTACTAAATAGATATTAAATTATAGGATGAATTGCAATAAAAAAATTACATTTCTTGTCGCGCATCCGTTTTTAAGTGGGTTATTTAAGACATGAGGCTACTTGTAACTTGAAAATATTACTATTTACTGCGACGGAGAATGTATATCCCGGACGGACTCCGGAAGGTTAACTCGCCTTCTCCGCTCTACCCTGCCACGCCAGGTCGTCGCTAATTAAAAGGCTTGGCCATGTAGAGGATATTCATCCCGGAGTAAAGGCCGCTTATCCTTCCGCTCGCCTCCTCGCCGAAGAGGAAAGTGAAGAAACCGGGGGAATTTTTTCTGGCGTATACGACGTCAGGTTTACCGTCTATGCCCGATAACTCAGCAGCGATATCTACAGCGTCATTCAGGCTGCCAAGGGTATCGACAAGCCCTTTCTTCTTTGCCTGGAGACCGGAAAGGATCCTTCCGTCTGCGATAAGCGCTACATCGGCTCGCTTAAGCGAGCGTCCCTCGGCTACCGCGTCTATGAACTGGTTATTAACGTCGTCTATAAGGGCCTGGATGAGCTTCTTCTCGTCCTCTCTAAGCTCGCGCAGAGGGGAGCCGGTGTCCTTGAACCTGCCGCTCTTTATAACCTCGCCCTTGAGACCGACTTTAGATAAAAGCCCCTCGACATTCATAAACTCTATGATAACGCCGATGCTGCCCGTAATAGTGCCGGGGTTTGCGACTATCCTGTCGGCCGCTGCGGCTATGTAATAACCGCCCGAAGCTGCTACGGCGCCCATTGACGCTATAACCGTCTTCGCTCCTGCGACCTTCTTGAGCTCTCGGTATATCTCCTGCGAGGGTCCAACGGCGCCGCCGGGGGAATCAATCCTAACGACTATTGCCTTTATATCCTTGCGCTCGGCGAACTCATGAATACGACGGTTCGTTTCGAGGGAGTCCGTAATAACCCCCTCAATACGAACCACGCCGACCTTATCGGTTGAGGCGATGCCGGAGCCGCCGAAGAAGATGGAGACGGCGAGGGATAGGACTATAAAGGCGATAAATACCGCACCGAAGACGGCGAGTATATTTTTAACGGTCTTCTTCATGAAGAGGCGATCTCTCAGTGGGTTTTATAGAAAAACAACACCCGGACGCCGTATACCGGCGGATATGGGCTTTTTTAGATGGTTTACCAGCACCCACCTGACGCCCATTTAAGGCCGCCTGTCGGTTAAAATATCCCACCTGCCATGATAAAATTCATGACAGGTGGGTAAAAGTCCTAAAGGCGTGTATTATCAAGAGAATACCCCGATTACTCGGTTTCGCTGCTCTCGTCCGGAGCCTCGTCGGTGGAGGCTTCGGACGCTTCGTCATCTGCGGCTGCCTCGGCCTCTTCAACAGGCGCTTCCTCTGCGGCTGCGACTTCGACCTCAGCTTCTACCTGCTCTTCAACAGGTGCTTCCTCTACTGGAGCTTCCTCGGCTACCGGAGCTTCTTCAACAACTGCTTCCGGCTCGGCAGAGGCTAGAACCTCTCTTATGCTCAAACCAATCTTACTCTCAGCGGGGTCTACGTTAAGGATCTCGACACTTACGGAGTCGCCAATTTTAAGGTCGCCCTCAGCTTGCTTTCCTCTGTGAAGCTCGGATACATGCACGAGGCCGTCCAACCCTTCTTCGAGCTCGACAAAAGCCCCGAAGTCGGCGATGCTTGTTATGACGCCGTCCACTATCATTCCGGGCGAGTAGCGCTCGTGTACGCCTTCCCACGGGTTCTTCTCAAGCTCTTTGGTGCTAAGTGAGAAGCGACGGTTCTCCCTGTCGATGCTCTGAACCACTGCGTCGACGATATCGCCCTTTTTAAAGAGCTCTGAAGGGTATTTGACCTTCTTCCATGAGAGATCCGATATATGGACCAGGCCGTCTATGCCGTCCTCAATACCGACGAATACGCCGAAGCTTGTGATATTCTTTACCGGACCCTTGACGTGGGAACCTATCGGGTAGCGTGTCTCGACGTCGTCCCAGGGGTTAGCCTCGACCTGCTTGAGACCGAGAGATATTCTCTTCTGCGCGGCGTCAACATCAAGGACCATCACTTCGAGCTCATCCCCTGGCTTTAGCCTCTGTGAAGGATGCCTTATCTTTGTCCAGCTCATCTCGGAGATATGGATCAGACCCTCAAGCCCCTCCTGAATCTCGACGAATGCGCCGTAGTCGGTTATGTTTACGACCTTGCCCTGTACCCTTGAGCCCGGAAGCAGTTCCTTTGCGACCGTAAGCCACGGGTCTTCCTTCGTCTGCTTCAGGCCAAGCGAGATTTTACCACTCTCCTTGTCGAAGGAGAGGATCTTTACGTTTACGGTATCCCCTACGCTTAGGAACTGGGACGGGTGGTTGACCTTACCCCAGCTCATGTCGGTCAGGTGCAGAAGACCGTCAATGCCGCCAAGGTCGATAAATGCGCCGTAATCAGTGATATTCTTCACTAAACCCTCGACAACGGCCCCTTCCTGGAGCTTTTCAAGGGTAACGGCTCTGAGCTTCTCGCGTTCGACCTCGAGTATAACCCGGCGCGATACGATGACGTTATTCTTACGCTTGTTATATTTCAGTATCTTGAAGTCATGGGTGTCGCCGATGATGCTGTCGGGATTCCTTATGGGTTTCAGATCAACCTGCGAACTCGGAAGGAAGGCCGTAACCCCTTTTATATCCACATAAAATCCGCCCTTGACCCTTTGAACGATGGTTCCTGAGATCGTCTCATCGGCTTCGCTTACCTCAACAATGTCGTCCCAGATCTTCATCTGGTTCGCCTTTTCCTTGCTGAGTATCAGGTATCCGTTCTCGTCTTCACCCTTCTCAAAGTAGACGGCGGTCTCGTCGCCAACCTGGACGGAAAGCTTACCTTCGCTATCCAAAAATTCCCGGACAGAGATCGAACCCTCGGTCTTATAGCCGATATCTACTACAACTGCGTCTTTCGAGATATGAACTACAGTACCGGTGACGACCTCCTTTTCTTTTATATTCTTAACACTGCCTTCAAAAAGTTCTTCAAAATTCATCTCAGCTTCGTTATCCTGAGAATTTTCTTCGGTTGATGTCATTAAAATATTACCCCCAATTTATTTATAGTTTTATCGAATAGTATTATCACAGCCACACATAAAGTGCAACTCTTTTAGCAATGGCAATGAACTTTTATTAAAGAGATACGCCCTCTTTCTTTTCACTTCTCGATCCGGAGGAGTAATCTGAAAGCCCTTCAAGGGTAGTTATGACCTCTTCAATAATCCATCTGGGGCTTGATGCGCCTGCTGTAACGCCGACGATCTCAGCCCCTTCGAACCATTTTTCATCTATCTCACAAGCGGTCTCTATATGGTAGGTTCTCTTCTGTATAGGACGGCATAGCTCGGCGAGGCGCTTTGTATTTGCGCTGTTCTTGCCGCCGACGACTATCATAACGTCAACTTCGCCTGCGAGGTCCAAGCTCTCGGCCTGACGAAGTGTGGTGGCGTTACATATAGTATTAAAGACCTTTACCTCGGAGGCTCTGGAGAGGCAAAAGGCCGTTATAGCCTCAAGTGTAGCGATATTCTGTGTCGTCTGGGCGACTATCCCGATCTTTCCCGACCTCGGAAGAGCCTTTAGTTCATCGACCGAAACGGCCACTGTGACGTTTTTTCCGCCGTAACTAACGAGCCCCTGCACCTCCGGGTGCTCTTCTTCTCCAACGACTATGATCTTATAACCCTCTTCGAGGAGCCGGGAGACATTCTCCTGTGCCTTCTTTACGAAAGGACATGTGGCGTCAACGACACTTAAACCCTTCTCAGAGGCGCTTTCATACTCATCCAGCCTTACGCCGTGAGAGCGGATAATGACTGTTCCGGAGTCTACATCATCGAGGTCATTTCTCGCGTATACATTCGATTCTTCGAGTTTTTTTACGACCTGCGGGTTATGGATGATAGGGCCGAGTGTATAGATATCGCCGTCGCCGCCGCCCGCGCAGTCTTCTGCGAGGTTTATGGCCCTCTTAACACCGAAACAGAAACCGGCAGTTTTAGCTACTCTTATTTCCACTTATTAAATTCTCTCTTCTATTATAGTTGCAATTAGCTCAACTACCTCTTCGGTTGATATTTCGCTCGTGTCTACGGTAATAGCGCCCTCGGCCTTCATGAGCGGCGAGTCTTCTCTCTCGCGGTCACGCTCGTCGCGCTTACGCATATCACGGCTCACATCCTTAAGCTCCGGCGCGCTGCCTTTAGCGTCGCAGGCCGAGTTCTTCCCGGCAAACTCCAGGTGACGCCTCATGGCCCTTACCTCGTGCGAAGCGTCTAGGAAGAATTTAAAGTCGGCATCCGGCATCACCACTGTGCCGATATCGCGCCCTTCCATAATGACGGAGCCCCCACGGGCCAAATTCTTTTGAAGGGCCACGAGGGCCTTTCTGACAATTGTCTTCTCCGACACCAGGGAAGCGAGTGTGCTCGCCTCCGGCTCGCGTATCTTACCTGTAAAGTCCTTGCCGTTAAAAAATATCTTGCCCGTGCCTGCTTCAAATATTATTTCGGCATCTTCAAGAAAGCTGGCGAGGGCGAGCGAATCGCTGATATCAACGCCAGCCTCAGATGCCCCGACGCCTACGGCCCTGTACATCGCGCCGGTGTCTACGTAACTCAGGCAAAACCTCTCGGCGAGGAGCCTGCTGACAGTCGTCTTACCGACCCCGCCCGGGCCGTCTATGGCGACCCTTATTAATAAAAAGCCTTTATTTCCTGCGGCACTCATCTACAGGGTCAGCTTTGAGAGGAGAGCAAAGAATCCGGGGAAAGATATCTCCACGGATTCGGCGCCGTCAATTTGTACGCCGCCGTTCGTCTTTAAGGCGGCTACGGCGGCGCTCATGGCGATTCTATGGTCGTCAAAGCAATCGACCATTGCGCTCTTAAGTTCCTCGACCCCTTCGATTACTATGCCGTCTTCGCGCTCCTCCACAACAGAGCCAAGCTTACCAAGGACTGTGGCCATTGCGCTTATCCTGTCGCTCTCCTTAACCCTTAGCTCGGAAGCTCCACTTATAACGGTCTTCCCTTCGGCTAACGCTGCGGCAACACAGATGATCGGAAACTCGTCTATCGCAGGGAGCAACTCGTCGCCGCTTATCTCCACGCCCTTAAGCGTCGAGCTCTTTACTACGATATCGGCGACCGGCTCCGTGCCGTTTCTCACATTCTCAAACTCTATGCCGCAGCCCATCCGTCTTAATATATCAATTATACCACATCTCGTCGGGTTTACTCCGACATCCTTTATTACGAGATGCGAGTCCCCGGTAATGGCGGCGGCCACAATGAAGAAGGCCGCACTTGACAGGTCTCCCGGGACAACTACCTTCGTCCCCTTAAGGCTCCCTGCCTGAGATACGGTTACCGAAGTGCCGTCTCTGCGTACTTTAGCGCCAAAACCTTCGAAGATCCTCTCTGTGTGGTCGCGCGAGACACGAGGCTCGTTTACGGTCGTATCTCCTTCGGCATATAGACCGGCCAGGAGTAGGGCGCTCTTTACCTGTGCGCTCGCCACGGGGGAATCGTACTCTACTCCCCTCAGCGCAGAACCTTTGATGGCGAGCGGCAGGCAGCGCCCGCCGTCTCTCCCGTATATGGTCGCCCCCATCTTTGAGAGAGGAGTAATCACCCTCGACATGGGACGCCCTCTTAGAGAGGCGTCGCCCGTCAGGACAGTAAAGAAATCCTGAGCCGAGAGAAGCCCCGTTAAGAGCCTCGCCGTCGTGCCCGAGTTACCGGCATAGATGACGTCTTCAGGTTCACTTAGACCGCGTAGCCCAACGCCTTTGACGGTGAATTCACCGGGGGAGACGCGTTCGATATTTACACCCATGGACCTGAAGGCGTTTATGGTTCTTATATTGTCCTCGCCCTCGAGGAGACCTGTTATCTCGGTCGTGCCTTCGGCAATGGAGCCGAGGATAATGGCCCTGTGGGAGATGGATTTATCCCCCGGTACGGTAATCTCCCCGTTAAGGGTGTCGGTTGGTTCTACAAATGTATGTGAGGTACCTGTGAATTTCATCTCTACTCTTTAATATAAAAAAATAAGTTAATATCTCTAGATCGAATCCCTTACCCTCTTGGCGCGCTCGAACTCTTCCATAAGAGCGGTATAATCCTCTGCTTGAAGCAGGGTTTTAAGGCGAGTGACCCTCGATTCGAATACTTTAATGACATCTAGCAGCGCATCTCTGTTCATGGCGCATATATCCAGCCACATCGCAGGAGAGCTTGATGCAATACGTGTAAAATCCTTAAAACCGCCCGCAGAGAAACCAAGCACGCCGTCTATTTCGCCGTCCACATCAGCTACTGAATTTACCAGAGAATAGGCTATCATATGCGGCAGGTGGCTCACCGAAGCGAGCACCTTGTCGTGCGCTGCGGTATCCATCTCTACGAGTTTAGAGCCCGCGGCACGCCAGAGCGCTCCTACGGCTTCAAAAGCCTCTCTTGATGTCTTCCCGGTCGGCGTGAGTATGCAGCGTCTCCCCTCGAAGAGTGTCGCGAATGCCGCCTCGACGCCAGAGTACTCGGTGCCGGCTATGGGATGAGCGCCGACAAAGAAGACCCCCTCGGGCATAAGCTTTTCAGCCTCGTCGACAATCCCGCCCTTAACGCTCCCGACGTCAGTGACGATGGCGCCAATCTTAAGTGCCGGGACAGCATCCTTAAGTACCGGTATGGTGGTCCTCACGGGAACGGCTATAATCACAAGATCGGCCCCCCGGACACCTTCGGAGACGTCGTGGGTAAAGGAGTCTATTACGCCGAGTTCCACGGCCTTTTCAAGGTTGGCCTTGCTTCGTCCGACGCCTACTACCGTGCCCCATAGACCGTTAGCCTTCATCTTAAGGGCGAGCGAGCCGCCGATTAGACCTACACCTATGACCGTAACTTTACTAAAATACGGTTTTTCCTGCGCGGTGGCTGTCATGCTTATTCTAAAGTGTCCTTCCGACAGCTTCGGCAACCTTGCGGAGGCTCTCCATAGTCTTCACAAATGTCTTGGGTTTAAGCGACTGCGCTCCGTCGCATAGCGCGTTCTCAGGGTCGGCGTGAACCTCAATTAAAAGGCCGTCGGCTCCTACAGCTACTGCGGCCTTTGCCAGCGGCTCGACAAGGTCCCACCTGCCACCCGCGTGGCTCGGGTCAATGAAGACCGGAAGGTGCGTCTGTTCCTTTAAGACCGGTACGGCGCTAAAATCGAGCGTATTCCTCGTGGCGGTCTCGAAGGTCCTGATCCCCCTCTCGCAAAGTATTATATTGTGATTACCCTGAGCGGCTATGTATTCGGCGCTCATGAGGAACTCTTTTATCGTCGCCGACATACCGCGCTTCAGGAGCACGGGCTTATCTGTCTTACCCACCTCGGTCAGGAGGCGGAAGTTCTGCATGTTTCTCGCGCCGATCTGGATTATATCGACATACTTACAGAAGAGCTCGATATCACGCGGATCCATAAGCTCGCTAACTACCGGGAGCCCTGTCTCCTCTCTCGCGTCTCTTAGGTACTTCAAGGCCTCTTCGCCGAGCCCCTGGAAATCATACGGAGATGTCCTAGGCTTAAACGCCCCTCCTCTGAGGAGAGTGGCGCCTGCGGCCTTAACCTGCTTCGCCGTATTTACGAGTATATCTTTACCCTCGACGCTGCACGGCCCGGCTATTATCTGAATCTTCTCGCCGCCGATCTTAATGCCGTTTACGTCGATTATCGTATTCTCGCTTTGAAACTCCCTGCTTACGAGCTTGTAGGGTTTTAGTATCGGCATAGCCTTCTCAACACCCGGAAGGGCCTCAATCGGCACGGAAGCCATGAGCGCCTCGTCTCCGATAGCCCCTATGATAGTCCTCTCGGAGCCCTTTGAGATGTGTACCGAGAGCCCGGCGTCCTTTATCTTCTCCACTACGTGATCTATCTGGGCGTCGGTTGCATCCTTCTTTAAAACGATTATCATGTTTATCCCCCTTTTAACGGCCTTAGCCATAATTCTCCAATAGCCGCAGTATTTTAATTACTAATGCCAAGCTCTTTAATAGTATCTATAAGGCGCCTGTTTTCATCCGGCAACCCAACGGTAACGCGTATATACTCGCCAAGGCCGTATCCGGCCATCGGCCTTACGATAACGCCGCGCTTTAATAAGGCGTCGTAGACGTTAGCTCCGTCGCCGACCTTTACGAGAAAAAAGTTCGCCTCCGTCGGAACGCACTCAAAGCCCAGAGCGGAAAATTCGCCAAATAAATAGTCTAACCCATTTCTGTTATTTTCAAGAGACTTTTCTATATGTTCATCGTCGTCAAGGGCCGCAAGGGCCGCAGCCTGCGCAAGTGTGTTCATATTAAACGGCTGGCGTACCCTGTTCATGTAGTCGATTATATACTCGGGGCCAACGCCGTAACCGGCCCTGAGCCCCGCAAGACCGTATATCTTCGAAAAGGTCCTCATCACCACCACAGGACGCCCGGCCTTAACATACGAAAGCGAGTCGGGGTAATCGGTACTCGTGACGTACTCGCAGTACGCCTCGTCCATACAGATGATAACACTACCTGGTACGGCCTCCATGAAGGCGCTAAACTCCTCGGCCCCCAGCATCGTCCCCGTCGGGTTATTCGGGTTGGCGATAAATACTATCTTCGTCTTACCCGTAATAGCCGCGACCATCTTCTCCATGTCGTAGGTAAGGTCGGCCTTAAGCGGGACCTCAATCGCCTCACACCCGGCGGCCTGCGTAACGAGCGGGTATACGGCGAACGACGGGGAACCCATAACCACGCTATCTCCGGGCTGAAGGAAGGTGCGCATGAGTATCTCTATAATTTCATTGGAGCCGTTACCGGTAAAGAGCATATCCTCGCTAACGCCTAACCGCTCCGAGAGTTTACGCTTAAGGTAAAAGTTAGAGCCGTCCGGGTAACGGTTTAGCCCCGAGAGTTTTGCCTTAACGGCCTCTATCGCCTTTTTAGACGGGCCGATTGGGTTCTCGTTACTCGCAAGCTTTATCGAGCCGGAGATGCCAAGCTCTCGCTCAAGCTCTTCAATGGGTTTACCCGGCGGATAGGGAATAAGCGACGCTATCCCGTCTGGAACTTTTATCTTCTCTCTACTCATAATTTAAAACCATTAAAAACTCTTCTAAGCCCCGGCCTTGGGGTACGAGCCGAGTATCTTTATAAATGAAGTAAGGGCCGAGAGTTGATCTACGGCCTCACGTACGTTCCGGTCTTCGATATGGCCGTCCATATCGAGGAAGAAGACATACTCCCAGGCCCTCTTCCTCGCGGGCCTGGACTCTATCTTCGTTAGGTTTATAGACTTTTCGGCGAATGGTTTTAGTATCCTGTGGAGCGCACCCGAGGCGTCCTTTACCGTAAAGAGTAAAGACGTTTTGTCGTTACCGCTCCTCCCGGCGTCTTTCTTGCCGATGACCAGAAATCTCGTAAGGTTACTCTTGCCGTCCTCGATTGAACGCTCAATCACCTTCAGACCGTATATCTCGGCTGCGGCCTCGCTCGCTATCGCCGCTGTCGACTTATCCCTGGAGGCCTGCTCGGCGGCCATCGCCGTCGATGAGCACTCGACTATCTCGGCTGCGGGGAAATGCTCCTTAACCCATCCCCTCGACTGGCTTATCGGGTTAGGGTGCGAGACTATCCGCTTGATATCCTTAACCTTACCGGTCTTACTAACCAGGCAAAGCGATATTTTCATCAGCACCTCGGAGTATATCGTAAGCTCCGAGTCGATGAACATATCGAGGGTTCCGCTTACGACACCTCCGGTGGAGTTCTCTACGGGTACCACGCCGAAGTCGGCCTTATCCCTCTCCACCATGTCGAAGACCTCGCTAATAAGGTTCCTCGGCTGAAAGTCGGCGGCGCGTCCGAAATGCCTCATCGCGGCCTGATGGGTAAATGTTGCGTACGGGCCGAGAAACGCTACTTCGAGCCTCTTTTCAAGGGAACGCGACGCGCTTATGATCTCGCAGAAGATATTACGTACCGCCTCGTCGGAGAGAGGGCCTTCGTTTAGAGCGGTAAGGCGCTTATAGATGGCGCGCTCTCGCTCCGGGACGTAGACCAGCTTATTGCCGGCGGCCTTCGTCTCGCCGACCTTAATGGCGTACGAAGCCCTCTTACTGATGAGCTTTAGTACCTTCTCGTCAATCTCGTCTATCTTCGCTCTCAAGTCACCTAATTTATCCTGATCCTTCATCAAACCCCCGGAACAAAAAACTTTTAAATAAGTACAGTATGTTATTTCTCAAATAAAATCAACCGCTAATAGGTGAAATCTATCAAAAAACAGAGTCGAATGGGGTTAGATTACAGGCCTTTGTCATGGGGGAGGTTTTTACGAAGAAGAGGTGTACTAATACAGATAGAGATAAATTTAATAGAGCAGGTTAAAAGCCCCTACCGCCAGGTCTTTATAGCATCGAGGTTATGGCGCGCGAAAGTGTCGCTCGGGTCGATCCGAAGCGCTTCTTCGAGGGCGCTTATTGCCAGGTCTACGTCCCCTCTGTTGGCGTAGATGATAGCGAGGTTAATTAGCGAGTCTCTTGTGGTATGGGGGCGGGCACGCATCTTTATCGCCTCTATATACGCCTCTTCGGCTCTACCGATAAGCTTAGCTTCTCCGAGTGCTTCGCCAAGGTTATAGTACGTCTCGGCGAGAAAGTCCCTATGGGGGTGCTCCAAACCCTCGTTTAGCCTTATGGACTCACTATACTCGTGAATTGCGCGCTCCAGCGTACCTGACTTTCTGTAATATCTCGCAAGCTGGTCGTGCGGGAAGTAGTTATCCGGGTACTTCGAAGCAGCACTGCCCCAAAGCGACGGGACGTCTCGCCACTCGGCG
>JAJCZG010000121.1 GCA_029262475.1 Deltaproteobacteria bacterium | reverse complement strand
CACCGGCCTCTACGCCACATGGGTCTGAGACACTTTTGCCGAGCATCTGGAAACCGCCGCAGATGCCCATGACCCTGCCACCGGCGGCGGCGTAACCCTTAAGGGCCATAAAGAACCCTTCCTCCTTTAGCCAATGAAGGTCGCCTATGACATTCTTAGTGCCGGGAATTATCACGAGGTCAAATGCTCCTAGACCGCCCGCGCTATTCGCACCATTGGCCGTACCAACACCCGGCAAAGAATCAATGAATTCAAGTTCAACGCCAGCCGTCGCCTTAATCGGGTCGAAGTCCGTAAAGTTCGATATCCTCGGGAGCCTTATTACCGCCACCCTTACTTGTGTGCCGGAGGCTTTCTTATCAGCCCCACGCGCTCCTGGGCTTCGGCGGTTTGACCTCTCAATGGCCACGCCGTCCTCATCCGGAAGGGTTAGCCCCGGAATATTCGGCACCACGCCGATAAAGGGTTTGCCAATACGCGCCTCCATCTCCTCTATGCCGGGAGTGAGGAGGTCGATATCACCCCTGAATTTATTTATTATAAGCCCCTTTACGCGCTCCTTCTCATCATCGGTAAGTAGCTCTACCGTCCCAAGGAGGGACGCAAAGACCCCGCCCCTGTCGATATCTCCGACGAGGAGCACCGGAGAATCCGTCATCTCGGCGAGCCCCATATTTACGATATCGCCACGGCGCAGGTTAATCTCCGCAGGGCTACCCGCCCCCTCGATAACAATGACGTCGTACTCTTTAGAGAGCCTCTCAAAGCTCTCCATCACAAAACGCGCTGCCTCTGGCTTAAAGCTATGGTACTCCCTGGCGCTCATCTGAGCGTAAACGCGACCGTGGATTATGACCTGCGAGACGGAGTCTCCGGTGGGCTTTAGGAGTACCGGGTTCATATCGACCGTTGGTTCGATACCGGCGGCGAGCGCCTGAAAGGCCTGCGCCCGCCCGATCTCGGAGCCGTCGGCGGTAACAGAAGAGTTTAAAGCCATATTCTGCGACTTAAACGGGGCCACTTGAAGCCCCATATCCGCAAATATCCTGCAAAGCGCAGCGGTTATAAGGCTTTTACCGACATGCGAGGCCGTGCCCTGAACCATTATCGTCCGGGCCCGTTTAACGGTCTTTTTTGTTGTCCCATCCATCTGTCTAGAATACCCCAAACCCCTAACCTCAGGCAAGCCCTTTAGCGGCCCCGGCAGGCTAGCCTGCTCTTAATACGCGCAGCTTGACGTCCGGTGCTTTGCAGCTCCACTGCTACGCGGTGACCGCTACTGCGAACGGATACGAAGTGAATACACCGGCAGACCAGCCCGCTCCTAATACGCGCAGCTTGACGTCCGGTGCTTTGCAGCTCCACTGCTACGCGGGGACCGCTACTGCGAACTGATACGAATTGAATACACCTGCAGAACAGCCTGCTCCTAATTCGAGCAGCTAAAAAAGTGGACAAGTTTAGTCCTGAACTGATATCATGCATAAAAATCGATATGAAGCCACACCATATCGCTATAAATATGAGACCCCCCTTTTAATATGAAAGGAGAATAAGATGAAGATATTAAAGCTCCTCTTTTTATCGATTACACTACTGGTCTTTACCGTAAGCGCTTACGGCGCAGGCAAGAAACCCGTAGAGAAGATGATACATACCGAAGAGGTATCGTACTCCGCTGGTGGTGTGACATTAAAAGGGTACCTCGCCTATGATGCCGCCTCAAAGGTTAAACGCCCCGGCGTCCTCGTCGTTCACGAATGGTGGGGCCATAACGACTACGCAAGGAAACGCGCAAGGATGCTCGCGGAGATGGGTTATACGGCCCTCGCCGTGGATATGTACGGAGACGGCAAGAAGGCAGCTCACCCCGACGATGCCGGTAAATTCGCCAAAGAGGTATTTTCTAACCTCCCGGCCGGAGAGGCGCGCTTCACGGCGGCGATGAAGATCCTAAAGGCCAACCCCTATACGGATAACGATAAAGTCGCCGCCATCGGCTACTGCTTCGGCGGCGGGGTGGTCTTGCACATGGCTAGAATAGGCACCGACCTCAAAGGTGTCGTAAGCTTCCACGGGAGCCTTGGTTCCATGCACACCCCTGAGTCAGGCTCCGTAAAGGCAGCCGTTCTCGTTGCAAACGGCGCGGACGACCCCTTCGTCACCAAAGAGCAAATTGACGCCTTAGATAAAGAGATGGCAGACGCCGGAGCCGACTACCGGTTCGTCTCCTACGCCGGAGCAAAACACAGCTTTACCAACCCGGATGCCGACGACTACGGCGCACGCTTCGATATGCCACTTAAGTATAGTAAAGAGGCCGACGAGGCGTCATGGAAAGAAATGACAAAGTTCTTCGGTAAGATATTTAAGTAGGCCCGAGACTTCGCTTTGCCCATCTCCGGTAGAAAAAGTAAAAGAGGAGTCTTCTCTCTGAGAACGCTCCTCTTTTACAATACAATCTAACATACCGGTTTAATTCAATTTTTCAACATAAACATATCTATGGCTTATCATCCTCTTCTTTCTCATACCTGCACCGGGCCTCGACCTGCGTAAGTATGCCGCGAAGCATATTGACCTCTTTTTGCATTAGCCCCGCCCTGCCAAGTAACCTTCGAAAATTATGTATTATGCTACCGAAGAGAAACTCGTAACCCGGCTCGCCGTAGCCAAGTTTTTTAAGTGCCTCCTCAAGGTGGACGAAGAGGCGTTCGACCTGTTCACGTTCCGCACGCTTCACAGCAGGTTCGATTGAAAGATCATAAGTAAATAGGGCGTGGCATACGGAGAAGACCGCCTGCGATAGGTTAAGCGACGGGTTCCCGTCGTGGGAGGGTATCTCGAAGACCATATCGCAGAGTTCAAGCTCTTCGTTATTTAAGCCGTGATCCTCGCGCCCGAAGAGGAGCGAAACCTTACTTCCCGCTCTCCAATCGGAGAGAATCTTCGGTACGACCTCTGAGAGTGTAAAATGGGGCTCTCTTAACTTACCCATCCTCCTCGTCGTTCCAAGAAGAATATGCGAATCCTTTACCGCCTCTTCGACCGTCGGGTATTCACGCGCCGCCATAAGAATATCCGGGGAGTTACACGCCATGGAAAAGCCCTCGTCGTTACGGTACTCACGCGGGTTAACGAGCCTAAGCTCACGAAAGCCCGTATTACCCATAACGCGTGAGACACTGCCGACATTCCCGGCATATAGCGGCTCCGCCAAGACGATGGAGATGCCGTCGAATACGGTAGCTCTAGTATGCTCACCCTCAAGAGGCGATATCGGCAGCTCAACCGTAGGATTGCTTCTCGTATCCGCTTCCCCCTGGCGGGCCTCTATGATTTTATCGTCAGGCACCACTGGGCTCCACTAACGTTGAAAAGTCCGCCGACCCGATAATGCCGTCGGCCATGCGTATGTGTCCGATATCCCGCCAGTCCTTACCAAGCAGGCTAGCGCCGTAGGCGTCTATCGCCACCGGGTCGTAAGACGCCACGACAAGCCCCGGAGGGGGGTCGCAGTGCGCACCCCAGAGGTGAGCTTCACTCATGCCGACGGTTGCGTCGAGCACGGTAAAGTCCGGCGCTCGACAGAGGTTTATATCGAATATAGACTCGTCCATATGCTCGTGAAAGGCCGACTTCTTCCAGTGCCCGCCCTCTTGGTAATGCGACGGCGGAGCGGTGCCGATCATATTCTTCATGCTTAGCGTTACGCCCGCGAGCGTATGGGCCTTAAGGACCGGAAGGCTTATAAGGTAACTTTCAATTATGATACGCGGCAAAAATATCTCAGGCCAGAATTTCAGCTCCGGGTCCGTAAGGCGAACCGGCTCCTCTTCGTTAAGGTCGAGGAGCTTTACGCCTATGCGCTTTGACATGGCCGAGTAACCGAGCTCGTCAAAGCAGTGAAAGGTATCGTAATCGAGCGAGCCCGTTCCGTCGGCGACGACTATCTCCGTCCCCGGCGCGTGCTCCATAATATAACGGCATACAGCCTCGGTAAGGCCTACCGGTGTGGTTATCGGAGGATTAAGAGCCTCCACGAGGTTTGGCTTTAAGACGACCTTACCGTGCCACTTCAGTACCTCAGCGAGGCCGGCGGCCTCCAAAAGCAGGTTAACGCTGCCCGACCACCACTCGTAGTCCTTCTCACTACCGCCATTCGATGTCGAGTATATCTCGCTCCCGCCCGGCTTCCGTGCGCTCGGCGGTCTCTGTGGTTTCTTTGGTTCTCTAGACATCATAGTATTCTAACCGTTACAGCAAATACTGTCAACCACACCAGGCACACCGGTGTGCTCTTAATACGCGCAACAAAATTCAAATGGTTAGATTATTACCATTCTACGCGGCGCAAGCAGTGCCAGAGTCAACACCGGACACACCAATGTAATCTTAATACGCGCAGCGAGATGGAGCTTGTTTGCTAATCTCCTGCTACGCTGCAATTGCCATTTTTACATATTAGAGAGTTCTTATATTTTGCCTTTAAAAATAACACGGGTGCGGGGTCAGCGACCATAAGATGGGGTAAGTTTACGGAGCGCCGCATTACCGCGCGGCTAAACTTAAGTATTTGGGGAGAAGGGAGCTGCACTTCGCACCAAAAAGCGCCACAAGCGCAAGGTTCGTTTCAAAAGAGAAGTGGAATTCTTCCGGACGTAAGGACGGCCTAAAGCGCGAGATTGCTTCGTCGTTTCACTCCTCGCAATGACAACCTTTCTCCGCCCGTCAGAGCGGCCACTCCAGTGTATTTTTAATACGCGGCAGGCCAAGCTGCTTTTAAATCGCGCAGCTAGAGGAAGAAAGCTTGCGCAAGCCGTACCACGCGACCTTTGTGGAAGCAGGCAAACAATAAACCCTTCCCCGCGTACGCGAAGTGACCGCAGACCGAAAGCGTTAGGTTGCGTGATTAAAAACCTTCACATTGGGGTTGTAACGAGGTAAAATACCGGACTTATGAGAATTTCAATGAAACCTGTTAATGTATAAAAATATCCTTATAGCGCTAGATAACTCCCCCGACGCCAATATCGGTATCGACTTAGGCATTCGTCTCGCTTCCCTTACCGGGGCCTCGCTTGCGGGCTGCCACGTATACGCGGCCCTGCTCCACGACGAGCGTTTCCGCCAGATGGAGCCGGGACTCCCCGAGCGCTACCAGCACCCGGCTGAACTTAAGCGGCAGCGCGATAACCACGAGAGCCTTATAAGCCGTGGGTTACGGATTATCGCCAGCTCTTATACGGCGGTCATCGAGGAGAAGGCGCGAGAAGCCGGAGTTAAAGCCCTATCACGTCACAGGGAGGGTAAGAACTTCGAAGAGCTCGTAAATGAAGCGCGCGACGGTAGCATTGACGGCCCCTACGACCTATTTGTAATAGGCGCGCACGGCCTCGGACGCGTCAAGAGGAGCGTGATCGGTGGCGTTACGGAACGGGCCGTTAGACGACTTACTCAAGACGTGCTCATTACCAGGGAAGCGCCCGTCGGCAAACCAAAGATCCCGGATACCGTAATAGCAGCGATAGACGGCAGCCCGGCATCTTTTGGCGCGCTCCGGAGAGCGGTAGAAATAAGTCTCCTTCTCAGCTTAAAGCTTGAGATACTTAGCGTCTACGACCCAGACTTTCACTATAAGGCCTTCCGTTCGCTCGCCGGCATTCTATCGAAAGAGGCGATGAAGGACTTTAATTTCAAGGCTCAAGAGCGCCTTCACGAAGAGATTATTGATACAGGTCTGGAAAAAATCTATGCAGACCACCTTGAAACAGCCCTAAAATATGCAAAAGAAGCCGGGGTAGATGCGAAAACCGTTCTTTTATCTGGTAAACCTTTTGATGAAATTATAGAATATACCATCAAGTTGAAGCCTTATCTGCTCGTCATGGGCAGGAGAGGCATACATTCTACCGAAGCCCTCGATATCGGCTCCAATACCGAGAACTGCCTCAGGGGAGTAAGGTGTAATTTGCTTATAACGAGCGGCGAATTGGACCTGCCCGACAAGGGGGCTTCATATACAACAGAGGAGACTAAAATGAACTGGACTGAAGACGCTGAAGAGATGTTAAAGAAGATACCGATATTTGCGCGCGGTATGGCGAAGAAGAAGATCGAAGCCCAGGCCGAGGCCGATGGCGTGGATGAAATTGATGCCGAATACATGGCGAAGGTTCGCCAGTCCATGGGCGGCTGACCCCGGGCGGCTATTACATTAACGGCTTTTAGTAACGGAAGAGTGAGATGCCCTTACCCTATATAATAAGCTGGAATCTGACGAGAAGGTGCAACCTTAGGTGCGAGCACTGCTACCTGAACTCCACGGAGCGTGACGTCGGTGATTACACCTGCACAGAGAGGGGCATCAAAACCATCGACCAGATAGCCGAGCTTAACTCTAACGCCATGCTCATCCTTACCGGCGGAGAACCGCTCCTCCGGGACGATCTCACTGAGCTCGTATTCTACGCGACCTCCAAGGGGCTTACCGTCTTTCTAGGGACGAACGGCACCCTTATGAACAGAAAGATAGCCGGAGAGCTCGAGACTGCGGGGCTTAAAGGGGCTGGCGTAAGCCTTGATTCGGCTACGCCTGAGTATCACGACAAGCTTCGCGGAGAGCCCGGAGCATGGAAGAAGGCGATAGCCGGAATAGGCGCGCTCAAGGTCGCAGGCATCTACTTTCAGGTTCAGTTCACCGTCACGCGCGGAAACCTCGACCAGATACCGTATATCATAGAACTCGCCGAGAGCCTTGGGGCACGCGCCGTAAACTTCTTCTTCCTGGTCTGTACGGGAAGAGGGCAGGAGATGACCGACATCACCTCTATAGAGTACGAGGAGACGCTTAAATATCTCTTAAAGGCGGAGAAGGAGTACCGTGGACGAATACTCGTCCGTGCCAGGTGCGCCCCGCATTTCATAAGGGTCGCCGGCGAAGAAGACCCGGAGAGCGCTCTTTTAAAAGGAGATACAAGCGGCTGCATAGCAGGCACCGGATACCTCCGGATAACCCCCGAGGGTTTCGTTACGCCTTGTCCGTATATGCCCGCCGACGACTCTGTCGCAAAGCGCCTCGACCTTAACAAACTCTCCCTAAAGGAGATATGGTTCGACTCCGGGCTATTCCGTTCACTAAGGGAGCCTGAGCTTCAGGGCAAATGCGGAGAGTGCGACTACGATACGCTCTGCGGTGGGTGCAGGGCCAGGGCGCTCGCTTCCGGCGAGGGGCTTATGGGCACGGACCCGTGGTGCGAGTACGACCC
>JAJCZG010000120.1 GCA_029262475.1 Deltaproteobacteria bacterium | reverse complement strand
TCTATTAGTTAGTCGTTTCTCTCTCCTTCATGTAAGCCGCCAGGGCCTCCTTCCACGGTCTCATAGGCTCCACTCTGATAGAAATAAGCGGTGAATAAAGCGGCCTCTTCACTCCGGCCGCCTCGGCCAACTCCTCAACAGCCTCGATATCTTTCGAAATACCGCCAAGGGCAAGTATCTCTCGGGCGAACTCATGCCACGAGCAAAGCCCGCTATTTGCCACATGGTATATGCCGTAAGGGAGGCGTTCAACAAGTATTCGCCTTATCTCGCAGGCAGCGTCCAGGGTGTAGGTAGGGCTTGTAATGATATTCGAAGAGACTTTTAAGGGGGAGTTACCGGCTGCGAGCTTTAAAATGCTCTCAACAAAGTTCCTCCCACCCTTACCTCTGCAACCGGTAATGCCGTAGATACCCGAAACCCTTACTATGTAGTGTTTTTCAATGCTACTGGCAAAGAGCTCTCCCCTGGCCTTTGAAGCGCCGTAGACGTTTAAAGGGGCCGGCAGGTCTTCCTCGGTATAGGGTTCTCTCTTAGAGCCGTCGAATACATAGTCAGTGCTTATCTGAAGGAGCGTAATACCGGCTTCATTGCAAATACCGGCGAGGAGCTTAACACCGTCGGCATTAACATGAAAAGCCTTTTCGCTTCGCTTCTCGCTCTCCGGGACGTTATCGAAAGCAGCGGTGTTTATAATTACATCCGGAGCGTATTTAGAGACGGCCGCACTAATGGATGCCGGGTCCGTTATCTCGATATCCGCATGCGTGAGAGGGATAACATCCATACCCTCAAAAGCGCGCACGATATCGGTGCCGAGCTGGCCGTTAGCGCCGATGACAAGAGTCTTCATATTTGAACTCGCTCCTCGTTTAAAATTTAAAAAATACCACACCTAACCGCCATTATCAACGTCTAAAGGAGATTTAAGATACCGGAGCGAATACCGGCTACCCGGGTCGTCTCCTGCCCTCGCCTCGCTTAACCCTTACGGCCAAGTATCATCAGCGAAAGACTCGGGCAAGCTGACGAATAGCTTTAAACATGGAGGAGTATAAACAGGAAAAAGCAAGTGATATCGGTAAATTATAGCTTATATATCATAAAATGAGTCATCATATCCGGAGATCATAAGTTTACTCTCTTGAAGTGATAAATTTCTCCTCTTGACAAGCATGCCAACAATAACTAAAATACAAAATACACCTTCAGCTGGAAGGGTATATTTACTCATAATTACCGGATTGGTTTATGTTTTCTAGTGAAAAGAAGTGGCGTGACAAGAAGGGTTGCTGGCGTTCGGTAGAGTTCGACCTATGGTGCGAAGATATGGAGGCCATGAAGTCCGAAATCGACAAGGGCAACTACTGTATATTTCATATCCACGCCGGTGAAAAGGGTGTCTCGACCAAGGAGTTCACTGATGCGGTCTTTGCACGAATAAAGGAGGCTTCAGCCGAGGGTCTTCACTGCGATTTTTCGGGCACCATCTTTGACGGGAATATTGACTTCTCACCTTTTTCAGAGGACTCGCCTCTCCCAAAGATTTCCTTCAAAGATTCTGTCTTTACAGGCACGGCCAGCTTTGAGGGTAGCGTATTCTCCGACGAGGCGAACTTCTTCGGAACCAGCTTCGAGGGGGATGTGAGTTTTAAAGGGACTCAGTTCGGAGGAAAGACCGACTTCTTCGACTCCGTCTTTATGGAAAAGGTCAACTTCGACGGGGCGGTATTCAAAAAAGAGAGTTTTATCTCATGGGGCTCCTTTAAGAAAGGCGCTTCCCTTGATAAGACGAAGTTCCTTGGCCGCTCAATACTTAAACGCCCTAACCCGACATAATCATAATTAAAGCTTTTTGTTAATCGCACTTCACCCGGGCAAACAAATGCTTTTACGGGTAGATGCGGTTAGCAGTTTCAACAATCCGGATATTAATCAGAATCGAAAAACAACCGATATAGCAGTAGACTCATAAAACGGGTATCTACTGCTTTTTATTTAATGACCATATTGCAGACAAAAAAGTCTTTATAATTACCGGAAAGGGGTAAATCATTCAATGCGTATCATCGATCTAGAAAGCGACTCCAAAGTAGCATACTTCTCAATGGAGGTCGGACTAGACCCGTCGCTCCCTACATACAGCGGAGGATTAGGAATACTTGCCGGCGACACTTTGAGGTCTGGCGCAGATCTCAGGGTGCCTATGGTATGCATCTCCCTGATCCACAGAAAGGGTTACTTCCACCAGGAGCTTGACAGGGAGGGCAACCAGAGCGAACGCCCTGTGTCATGGTCACCTGAAGATAAGCTTGAGCCGGTGGACGTTAAGGCCGCCATCGAAATCGACGGCAGGAAGGTAGCCATAAAGGTATGGCGCTACGATATAAAAGGTATCTCAGGACACATCGTACCGGTCTATTTTCTGGACACCAACTTAAAGGAGAATACGGAGGAAGACAGAACCCTTACCGACCACCTTTACGGAGGCGACAACTATTACAGGCTCCGTCAGGAGACCTTGCTCGGCATGGGCGGCGTTGAAGTGCTTCGTAAGCTTAAACACAACGCGAACACACATTACCACATGAACGAGGGGCACTCCGCGCTCTTAACCCTCGCCCTCCTTGAGGATGAGACTAAAGCAAACGGCCACAACCTTATCAATGCGAGTACAATCGACATAGAGACTGTTCGCGCCAAATGCATATTTACCACCCACACACCGGTTCCGGCGGGGCACGACCAGTTCCCAATGGATATGGTGGAGAAAGTCCTCGGGAGCGAACGTAAGGCGGCCCTCCAAAAGCTCGCCTGCTGCGATAAAGACGTCCTCAACATGACCTACCTGGGGCTCTTCTTCTCGCGCTACATAAACGGAGTCGCCATGCGCCACGGCGAGGTCTCAAGGGGCATGTTCCCGAACTACCCGATAAACGCCATAACGAACGGCGTGCATGCCGTGACGTGGACGAGCGAACCCTTTAAAAAGCTATTCGACAACCATATCGCCGGGTGGAGGACCGATAACCTGTATCTGCGCTACGCAATGGATATACCTCTTTCAGAGATCAAGAAGGCCCATACCGAGGCAAAGACCGAGCTCTTTAAAGAGATAAGGCTGCACACCGGCAAGAGGCTCGACTCCTCTTTACTGACCCTCGGCATCGCAAGAAGGGCCACGCCGTATAAGCGCCTTGACCTGATTTTTTCGGATATCGACCGCCTCGCAGCCATCTCCAGAAACGTTGGCCCCATTCAAATTATCTACGCCGGAAAGGCGCACCCGCAAGACGAACCCGGTAAGCTGATGATAAAGCGGATCCACGAAGCCGCAGCCGAGCTCGGGGACTCTCTGAAGGTGGTTTATCTCGAAAACTACGAGATGGCAATCGCTAAACTCCTCTGCGCGGGCGTGGACATATGGGTAAATACTCCTATGAGACCCCGCGAGGCGAGCGGAACGAGTGGAATGAAGGCTGCCTTAAACGGCGTGCCGAGCCTATCGGTACTCGACGGATGGTGGGTAGAAGGACATGTCGAGGGGGTGACCGGCTGGTCTATCGGCGACGCATCTACCCCGCCTGAGGAGGATTTCTCCAACGAAGTCTCCTCCCTCTACGATAAGCTTGAGAAGGTAATCATCCCGATGTACTACGGCGGCCCCTACGCATTTGCAAATGTCATGCGTTCCTCTATCGCATTTAACGGCTCTTTCTTCAATACCCAGCGCATGGTAAGCCAGTACCTCTGTAACGCTTACTTCCCCGTGGGCTTTTCCGTGGATGAAGAGCTGGACTTCACACGGTAGGCGCAGAGATATGGTAGAAAAAGGGAAGCGCTCCGACTGGGAGGAGCGCTACATTGATACCCCGCTCGACGAGATCCCGTGGGAGCTCGGAAGGCCAAAGGATGTTGTAGTGGAGCTTATGGAGAGCGGTCTTATCTCCAAAAAAGGCTCCAGGGTGCTGGATATCGGCTGCGGCGCGGGCTCGAATACAGTATTTATATCCGGTGCCGGATATAACGTCATCGGCCTCGACTTCGCCGCGCTGGCGCTAAAGCACTCTGTAAAGCTCGCAGAGGATAATTCCTTTGAGATCCCATTTACTGCAGCCGATGCCGCCGCCCTTCCCTTCAGGGCTTCCGTATTCGACCTAATTATTGACCTCGGCTGCTTCCACTGCATGGCTGAAGAGAGACGGGGAGACTACATCGAAGAGGTCTCAAGGGTAATTCGCCCCGGAGGGCTTATTCAACTGACGTGTTTTAATAAGAAGGGCGAGCCGCCCGAGGTGGCGAGCGGCTTCGACGAGGCCGATATTGAGGCGCTATTTTCAGGGAACTTCGAGATTGAAGACGTTAAGGACTATGATGGGGAGAGCCGTCTCGGCGAGGTTATGCCCTTTTTTACCTTTCTCATGAGGAGAAAGGGGTAATAAGTAAGCCACCGTGGTCGGCCTTAGAGCATTAATTGAAAAAATAGATACCGCATTTCATCTACACATCTACACCGGGAACGGAGCCATTTACCCCGGCTTCTATCAACAAACTACCTGTTCTCCAGCGGGAAGTCATAGAAACGCCAGGCCCTTAGCCCGCCTTCCATCGCCTTTACATCCGGAAAACCCTTTGAAGCTATTAAAGACGCGGCCCGGAGGCCAGCGGCATTACCGGGTGAATCGTCGTATGTGACGATGAGTTTACCCTTAAGTAACGCCTTAGTCTCCTCGTCGAATTTATATATCCTTATGGCTCCTTTAATCTTAATGTCGCTCTTCAGATATTTCTTAACCGGCCTTACATCAACGATAACGATATCGTTACCGCTGTCGATCATCGCCTTAACGTCCTTGGCGTTAATCGTCTGGGCTGGGGGCAGCGCCTTCTTTTCTTCAGCAAAGCTTGCCGAAGCTATCAAGACGAATAAGACCATAAGTGACGCAAAAAAGACAATTTTATTCACGTGTTCCTCCGAATACCGCGTAGCGGCCTGAGAAATCATTGGGCAACGCCCACCCCTTCTTGCGGGTGAAGTATCAAGACGGGCCGCAGCGGTTAGACTGATCTATGTAAAATACCTGGAGTAAAATCAGTATTTAAATTTAATAGGAGTATATATTTTATCATTTTGACGATTATTCGTCAATAAAATCGATGAGAAGGCGGTTAAAGGCTAAGGGGTTGGTTATAAAGGGGGCGTGTCCGGCGCCCGGGAAGACACTAAGGCTCGCACCGGGGATGCTTGCCTCAAGGTAACGGGCGGCTCCTATCGGGGTGACGTCGTCGGCTTCGCCGTGCATTATAAAGGTGGGTGTCTCGATATCCTTTAATATGGAGCGCAGATCAGCGTCGTAGATAGCCTCAAGGGCGCTTACAATACCATCATAGTTGACGTCTCTCGTGGTGCTCGTGCATTTTTCGAGGAAATACGCGGCGTTCTCGGTCTTTAGCTCCTCGACGGTAAAGTTCAGGAACGCGAACCGCTTTAGCGTCTCCACCGGGTCGAGCTTCATATCTTTTATCATGCGCTTAACGAGCGCCCAGCTCTTACCCCAGGGAAAATCGTCGCGCGTTACAAAGCAAGGTGTCGCTCCGACGAGGACGAGCCTTTCAAAAAGGCCGGGGTTAGTGGCGGCGGCCGCCGTAAGTGTCTGCGCACCGAGCGACCAGCCTACGGCTATAACAGGGCTCTCACCAGCCGGGAGGGCCGACAAAACAGCGTCAACGGCCACATCTATACCGCCCTCGCCCCACTCGCTTCTGCCGCCATCGCCGTGGCACGGCAACGTTATATTATAAACCCGTCGCCCCGCGCCGACCTCACTAATAACGCGTTTCCAGACGCCGCTATTCGCGCCCCATCCGTGGAGGAAGAGAAGGGGTGATTTCTCCTTACTCACCGGTTACCTCGTTAAAGACTTCCGTTAGAGCATTTGCGAGTTGATTGATATCCTCTCTCGTGTGCGCGCTCATGGTGGTTATCCTCAGCCTTTCGGTCCCCTTTGCCACCGTAGGAGGCCTTATCCCCTGAACGAGAAAGCCCCTCTTAAAGAGCTTTTTGCTCATTACCATCACACGCTTCGCATCACCTATTATTACGGGTATTATCTGAGTTGTACTTTCTCCGGTCTCAAAACCCGATTCAAGAAGACTCTTTCTAAGATAAGCGGCATTTTCTCTTACCGCCGCCCTACGTTCGGGCTCGCTCTCTACGATATCTATGGCCGCAGTGGAGGCTCCGCACGCACCGGGCGGCAGCGAGGTAGAGAAGATAAAAGACCTCGCCCTGTTCTTTATGAGTTCTATTAAACCGGCCGAACCGGCTACGAAAGCCCCGAAGGAGCCCAAGGCCTTGCCGAGCGTACCCATTTGGAGCGTCCTGGAGGCATCAACGCCCGCTTCCTCGACCACACCCCTGCCCTTCGCCCCTAAAACGCCTGTGCCGTGCGCGTCGTCGATATATATAAAGGCCCCGTACTTCTCCGCTAGCTCGGCAATATCACCTAATGGGGCCACTGTGCCGTCCATGCTAAAGACCCCGTCTGTTATTATGAGCTTTCTCCGGGCCGTTGAAGCCTTAAGTAGCCTTTCCAAAGCGCCTGTGTCCCTGTGCGGGTATCTCGAAAGCCTGGCGCGGCTAATAGCTATGCCGTCAATGATGGATGCGTGGTTAAGTCTATCCGAGAAGATATCATCCCCGCGCCCCGCGAGCACCGGAATCACGCCGGTATTCGCCTGATAGCCCGAATTAAAGAGAAGTACGGCCTCCGTACCCTTAAAAGCCTTAAGACGCTCTTCAAGGGCCATGTGGGGGGTCATGTTGCCGCTTACGAGGCGTGAAGCCCCGGAGCCTGCGCCAAATTCGACGGTAGCGGCGTTCGCGGCCTCTATAAGGCGAGGGTCGGAAGCCAGCGTTAGGTAGTCGTTAGAGGAAAAATGCAGAAGTGAACGCCCGTTAACCGTCACGCGCGGCCCCTGAGCGCCCTCGATATCGATGAATGTCCTTCTAAGGCCCGCCTCGTAAGTCTTACGGAGTTCGTCTTTTATATAGGATTTCATAAGTTTTAATCTGCTGTTTAGCCCGGACTCGCCTGGCAACTTTTAATCGCCATAGTTTTTTGTATAGGTTTTAATATACTTAATAACTGCTGTTTAGCACGGACTCGTCTGGCAACTTTTATCGCCGGAGGTTTTTTATGGGTTTTAATAAGAGAAATTAGTGACCGCGTGGTTTAAGGCCAAGCTCAGCGAGCATCTTTAGGTCGTCTGTGGCGTCCCTGCCGGGCGTAGTAAGGTAATTACCGATCATCATGCCGTTTGCACCGGCTGCGAAGATTA
>JAJCZG010000119.1 GCA_029262475.1 Deltaproteobacteria bacterium | reverse complement strand
TATTGCGTTATGTATGGCCCCGCCTTCAATCCTGCCGACGGATACGATAAGGGGGTGAGCAGGGTTAGCCTCCCTTGATACTATGGTCTGAAGGGATATTACGAGCATACTTGCCACGACTATTGCGTCCACGGCGTCGTGGGGCTGGGCCGCGTGTCCGCCCTTTCCGCCTATGCATATCTCGAATTTGTCGGTATACGCCGATATCGGCCCTTTCTGAAGCACCAGCTTGCCGGGTTTAAAGTGTCTGTCCAGGTGGCATCCGAATATAGCATCCACCCCTTCAAGCTTGCCGGATTCGATAATCTTTAGTGCCCCGGCCCCGCCCTCTTCGGCGGGCTGAAAGACGAGTAGTACGGTGCCGTTCTTGAGGTTGTCTTTTAAGAGGGCCGCAGCCCCGAGGAGCATCGCCACGTGTCCGTCGTGCCCGCAGGCGTGCATAACACCCGGTACCTTTGAAGCAAAGGGAAGGCCGGTCTTCTCCTCTATCGCTATGGCGTCCATATCGGCCCTTAGGGCCACTACCGGGCCTTTCCCTGAGCCGGAGGTTATCTTCCCGATTATGCCCGTTACGCCGACGCCCGTGTCGTGCTCGATGCCGAGCCTCGTAAGCTCATCGCTTATTACGGCGGCCGTCTTAACCTCCTTATAGTTCAGCTCCGGGTACATGTGTATACGGCGTCTTATATCTACAATATTATTAAAGATTTCTTCGTCCATGATATTTTTGCCGATGAATTCCATATGCGGATAATCCTTTCGTAAAGATTTGGACTGGACTTTATTTTATATGAGTTGCCGGTACGTTCAGGTGTGGTGGAATTGTAACGGGGAGGCGCATTATGCCCGCCGCCTTCGCCGTGCGCTCTACCTGTGTTAGCGCTCTGCCGACCGTGCCTCTCTCTAATATAGCAGTAAATTTATATGAGGACAAATCTTTTAGCGTGAACTGAGTGGCGCCGCATTTTAACGCCTAAATACTTTATATCGTTACCCCTCTCTTTGAGTATCGATATGGTATTTAATTAAGCATTGATACGCACTTGCTCTGCCTTGACTGCTCCCGGCAATACTGCTACAATGACGAAAATTTGACGTCTAATCTCAGGTAGAACCCACCGCGC
This sequence comes from Deltaproteobacteria bacterium, assembly GCA_029262475.1. Lineage (GTDB taxonomy): Bacteria > Desulfobacterota > GWC2-55-46 > GWC2-55-46 > JAJCZF01 > JAJCZG01. The sequence continues at coordinate 67,578 of JAJCZG010000119.1, read as the reverse complement.
ATGCTATTTAACTCACATATCTTCATCTTCATATTTTTGCCCATAGTCCTTCTGGGTTTTTACCTGCTCGGACGCGGGGAGGGAAGGAGTAAGGCTATGGGGTTCCTCGTAGTGGCCTCGCTCGTCTACTACGGCTGGTGGAACCCAAAATACCTCGTCCTCATCGTATTTTCCATACTCTTTAACTATGCGCTCGGTCTGCGCCTTGCTTCAGCCACCTCAAAGTGGCCCCTTTACTTCGGTATATTCGTAAACCTTGCGCTTATCGGTTACTTTAAGTACGCGAACTTCTTCGTCGATAATCTAAACGCCGTGTCGGACGGCTCGTTTATGGAGCTTGCGCCGATCGTGCTACCGCTAGGGATATCGTTCTTTACCTTTCAGCAGATAGCCTATCTCATAGACGCCTACAGGGGGGAGGCGAGCGAGTATAATTTCTACGGGTACTGTCTCTTCGTGACGTTTTTCCCGCAGCTTATCGCGGGCCCGATAGTGCATCATAAGGAGATGATGCCCCAATTTGAAACGTCTGAGAGGGAGGGTGGTTTCAACCTTAGGGGCGAGGATATCGCCGTCGGGTTAACGATCTTCTCCATAGGGCTCTTTAAGAAGGTGATAATCGCCGATAACATCGCGCTCTTCTCCTCTCCCGTCTTCGACGCCGCTCTGGCCGGCGCTCACCCGACGTTCTTCGAGTCCTGGAGCGCGGCGCTCGGCTATACCATGCAGCTCTACTTCGACTTTTCGGGCTATTCGGATATGGCCATAGGGCTCGCCAGGTTATTCGGCGTAAAGCTACCGATAAACTTTAACTCGCCTTATAAGGCCGTAAATATTATAGACTTCTGGCGGAGATGGCACATAACGCTCTCGCGCTTTTTCAGGGATTATATCTACTTCCCGCTCGGCGGCAGCAGAAGGGGGGGATACGTGACGCTCATTAACCTCTTCGTTACGATGTTCTTAGCCGGGCTCTGGCACGGAGCGGGCTGGACCTTCGTCTTCTGGGGCGTGCTCCACGGCGTATACCTCGTCATTAACCACGCATGGCAGGCCGCGAGAAAGGGTCTCTTCGGCCACGACCTTACCAGGAGCACTACTGCCGGACGCTACGCTGGAACGCTCCTCACTTTCCTTGCCGTTGTCGTCTCATGGGTCTTCTTCAGGGCCGAATCCTTTGGCGCCGCCAAAGAGATTTTAAAGGGCATGGCGGGTCTAAACGGCGTGGCCCTCTATAAAACCTATCTTGAGAAGTGGGACTCCTTCGGCCCTACGCTTGCGGAGTGGGGCGTTAAATTCACCGGGTACAGGCTCTTCGAGGGGGACGACGCCCTGATATGGATCATTGCCGTATTGCTTATCGCATGGGTATTTCCGAATACCCAGGAGGTTATGAGACGCTTTAGCCCCGCCATAACCGGCGAGATGCGCCGCCCCGAGGAGCTTCGGAGCTGGCAAGCGTGGAAGCCGTCTATTCTATGGGCCGTCATTACAGGGGTTCTCTGCCTGGTTTCGATCGCCAACCTCGTAAGGGTGAGCGAGTTCCTGTATTTTCAGTTTTAGGGAGTTATGGAAAAGTCATTTAAAAAGTATATAGCCGCTCTCCTCGTCATTTTATTCGGTGGCCTTATCTTCATGGCGGCCTTTACGCTCATCGTGGACCCGGCCGGGGTATACGGCTACGTGGATATAGAGGGGTTTAACCACGAAAAGACCGAGCTTATGGAGGGCGGCGGGAGGTACGACAAGGCCACGGCCCTTTTATCCGGTGATTTTAATACCGTAATAGTAGGCACCTCAAGGGCCGAGATAGGGTTGGATCCCCTTAGCCCCTTCTTCGGGGGGCGTAAGGTCTATAACGCCTCGCTCCTGGGCTCAACATTCTATGAGGTGGAGCGGGCCCTTGACCTGGCTTTATCAAGAGGTGAGGTGAAATTGATCGTTCTCTCGCTCGATTTCTTTAATTTTTTAGTGGATATGAAGGGGATAGGGGATTTCTACCAGTCCGCCTTCTCCGGCGATGCAGGCGCCGGGCGGCTAACGCGCCTTATTTCCATAGACGAATTTCAAAGGAGTATAGCCACAGTTAAGGACAACACGAGGGGGCGAAGGGCCGACTATACGCTGCTTGGGCATAAGAAGGATATGGACTTTAACAGGCCCGGTAAGGAGAGGCGCAGCTTTATGGCGATACTACGCAGTTCGATCATAAAGAAGAGCTTTTATTCCAGGGTTTCCTATACACCCGAGCCGGTCGCCCTCTTCAAAAAGGCCGTAAAGAGGGCGAGGGACTCTGGCGTGGAGCTAAAGATCTTCATCTCACCCGTCCACGCCTTTCAGCTTGAGATCATGAGAGTCTCCGGGGCGTATTCCGAGTTCGAACGCTGGAAGAGGGAGCTTACGTCGATTCTGGCCGAAGAGGCTTCAACCGGCCCCGGTAAGGAGCCTTTGGCGCTATGGGATTTTTCTGGCTACAATCCCGTAAATAGCGAAAATTTCGGCGCGGCCGAAGACCCGGAGGTAGAGATGCGCTGGTACTGGGAACCAAGCCATTATAGAAGCGAACTCGGGGAACTTATACTTAGGCGTTTATTTGAGGCCCCGGATGAGCCGGCCTCCGGGAGCGCACCCGCAGGCAGCGGCTTCGGCGTCAGGATAGACAGCCGTAATATCGAAGCTCATCTTCTGGCCTTGAGGAAGGAGCGCGACGCCCTCTACCGCGCCCACCCGGATACAGTGGCGGCGATAGACGCGCTTTACGTAGAGACCGCGGAGGAGAGGCGGGAGTTTCTCTTCCGGGATTAAGCTCAAAGGCGTGGCGTACGGGCCGTGATGGTAGGGTCAAGCGTGCCTCTTTTCATCCACCCGGCCCGCCGGAGCGTCATGCCGGAGGGGAAAGAAGGCCCGGGTGGAAGAAGCCGCCGCAAGCCTCAGTCCTTGAAAGGCTTGCTATAATATGGTAGATTCATTAAAATCTGTATTATATAAAACAAAAGGTAAAAGGTGGTAGAAGATGGCAATTACAAGTAAAGACGTCAGGCACGTGGCCGCCCTTGCGCGCCTTAGCCCGACCGACGAGGATGTCGAACTCTATACCGGCCAGCTCCAGAGAATACTCGCCCATGTAGAGAAGATATCCGAGCTCGACACCGAGGGTGTGGAGCCGATTACGACGACCGCGCCGGTAAGTGGAAGGATGCGTGAGGATGTCGTGATAAAAGGGCTTATGAACGAAGACGCCCTCAAGAACTCTCCACTGAGCGCGCGGGATTCGTTCAAGGTGCCGAAGATAATCGAATAAATTTTTTATAACGAAGTCAAGTACAGACAGGGGATTATAAATTGCTTGGAACTATAGAAGAATTGCAGGAAAGGTTTAGAAACAGGGAGCTTACTTCAAAGGGGCTTACGGAAGCCTTCCTTCGCCGCATCGACGAAGTCGATGATAGTGTCGGCGCTTTCATCACTGTTTCGAAAGACGAGGCCCTTGAGGCTTCGGATACAGCCGATAACCGCATGAACGGCGACGGAGAAATCACCTCTTTGACAGGCATACCGGTATCCGTAAAGGATATCTTCTGTACAAAAGGCACGCCGACTACATGCGGCTCCAGGATACTCGAAGGTTTTGTGCCTCCATACGACGCGACGGTCGTAAGGAAGCTCAAAGAGGCCGGTGCGGTAATAATCGGCAAAAATAACATGGACGAGTTCGCAATGGGCTCTTCCACGGAGAATTCCGCCTACAAGAAGACGAAGAACCCTTGGGATCTTACGAGGGTTCCGGGCGGCTCAAGCGGCGGCTCGGCGGCATCGGTTGCGGCGGGCGAGTGCATTGCGAGCATCGGGACCGACACAGGAGGTTCCATAAGACAGCCGGCTGCATGCTGCGGCGTGGTGGGCTTAAAACCCACATACGGAAGGGTATCGAGGTACGGCATGATAGCCTTCGCATCTTCACTCGACCAGGCCGGTCCTATTACGAGGAACGTGAGGGACGCAGCCGAGCTCCTTGGCGTGATAGCGGGCTTCGACCCCAGGGAATCCACATCCATAGACCTCCCTGTCCCGGACTATACCGCCGGTCTCGGCGGTGGGGTAAAGGGACTTCGCGTAGGCATACCCGGAGAGTATTTCATAGACGGGATAGACGGCGAGGTCTCGACCGCCGTACAGAATGCGATTAACTTCTTTAAGGATCAGGGCGCCGAAATTGTCGATATAAGCCTCCCGCATACGGAGTACGCCGTAAGCGTCTATTATATAGTCGCCACGGCCGAGGCCTCAAGTAACCTCGCCCGCTACGACGGAGTTAGGTACGGCCAGAGGGTGGACGACGGAGACGGGCTCCTTGAGATGTATAAGAAGACGCGCGACCGGGGCTTCGGGGCGGAGGTGAAGAGGCGGATTATGCTCGGAACCTACGCGCTCTCTTCCGGGTACTACGACGCCTACTACAAGAAGGCAAGCCAGGTAAGGGCGCTCATAAAACGCGACTTCGACCTTGCCTTTAAGGAGTGCGATATAATGCTAACTCCAACGGCACCGACGGCGGCCTTTAAAATTGGCGAGAAGACCAGCGACCCGCTCACGATGTACCTATCGGATATATTTACAATTTCTTCGAGCCTTGCCGGTATTCCTGCGATCTCTCTTCCCTGCGGATTTACCACCGAGGGGCTCCCGATAGGGCTTCAGATTATAGGTAATACGTTAGACGAGGCGACGGTCCTAAGGGCGGCGCACGCTTACGAGACCGGGACCGAGTGGCACCAGAAGAGGGCGAAGCTCTAGGGTAGCCAGTGTATAGATTGTTAATAAGGAACGCTATTATACGGATTAATAAAAATATCAGGATGGCTAAATGAACTATGAACCGGTAATAGGTCTTGAAGTACATGTCCAGCTCAAGACCGAATCAAAACTCTTTTGCGGGTGCTCGACGAAGTACGGCGCCGGGCCAAACAGCCAGGTCTGCCCGGTATGCCTTGGGATGCCCGGCGTGCTGCCGGTCTTAAATAGGCGCGCCGTGGAGTATGCAGTAATGATGGGGCTCGCCACAGGGAGCCGCATCAACCACGAGAGCGTATTCGCAAGGAAAAATTATTTTTATCCCGACCTCCCCAAGGGCTACCAGATATCCCAGTACGAAGAGCCGCTCGTCGAAGACGGCCACATGGATATCGAGGTGGACGCCGCGACCAAACGCATCGGCATAACGCGTATACATATGGAAGAGGACGCGGGTAAGCTCAATCACGGCGCTACCGCCGAAGAGGCGGGGTCGAGTTTTGTTGACCTCAACAGGACCTGCGTACCCCTTATAGAGATCGTAAGCGAGCCGGATATACGCACCCCCGACGAGGCGAGCGCATACCTGAAGGCCATCCACGACATAGTCGTATACCTTGGCATCTCGGACGGTAACATGGATGAGGGAAGTTTTAGGTGCGACGCCAATGTTTCGGTAAGGCCCGTTGGGCAGGAGGAGTTCGGCACACGTACGGAGATGAAGAATATAAACTCGTTTAAGTTCGTAAAGGACGCCATAAGCTACGAGATAGACCGTCAGATAGAGGCCATCGAGGACGGTGAGAAGATCGTGCAGGAGACGAGGCTATGGGATTCCCAAAGGGGCGTTACGGTATCGATGAGGAGCAAGGAAGAGGCCCACGATTACCGGTACTTCCCGGAGCCTGACCTTATGCCTCTCGTAGTTACCGAAGAGATGATTTCGGATCTTAAGGATTCTCTCCCGGAGCTTCCGGCGGCGAAGAAGGTGCGCTTCATAGAGGAGTACAATTTACCCCCCTACGACGCCGGGGTGCTAACGTCGGAGCGCCCACTTGCCGATTACTATGAGGAGACGGTAAAGCTCGCCGGAGACGCCAAGGTAGCATCGAACTGGATCATGGGCGAACTTCTAAGGCTCCTTAACGAGGAGAACCGCTCCATAGAGGATTGTCCGGTAGGCCCCGAGGCCTTAACGGAGCTCATAGGGATGATAAAGAAGGGTGCTATAAGCAATAAGGTCGGGAAAGACGTCTTCGAGGAGATGTATAAGAGTAAAAAGTCTGCCGAAGCCGTGGTTAAGGAGAAGGGGCTAACTCAGATATCCGATACCGGCGAGCTTTCGGGCGCGATAGACAAAGTGCTTAGCGCCAACCCTGACGAGGTGGAGAGATTCAGGGGCGGCGAGACGAAGCTTATGGGCTTCTTCGTAGGGCAGACTATGAAGGCGACGAGGGGGCAGGGAAACCCGGGCCTCATAAATAAGCTGCTTAAAGAGAAGCTCGGAGGGTAGGGCCCGGCGAGTTAATATAAACCGCTGCTTCAAGTAAGCGGTACGTATTAAGTGAAGGCGGTTCTTACCGCCTCCATTCGTCGCAACTGGGGGGCTCGAGGGGAGCCATATGTCAATTTTGGAGAATGTACCAGAAAGGCGGGGAGACTGTGTTTAAAATTTCAATGCGAGCCGAGTATGCTGTGAGGGCGGTCCTTTACCTCTCTTCGCGCGAAGCAGGCGGGGTATCTCTGGTAAGCGAAATAAGCGAGGCCCAGGATATACCAAAGACATATCTGGCCAAAATAATGCAGGATCTTGTAAAGGCAGGCATAGCAAAGTCGATGAGGGGCGCCGGCGGAGGCTTTGAGATTGCCCGTGACCCGTCCCTTATAACCGTACGCGAGATAATAGAGATTATCGAGGGTCCGGTCTCTCTTAACCTCTGCGTCAAGGGAGAGTGTTCAAGGGAGGTCTTATGCCCTACTACGTTTGTCTGGAAACATGCTCAGGAGAAGTTCATCGAGGCTCTGGAGAGCATGAATATGGCTGAGCTTGCGCTCGAAGGAAGGGAACTGCTCCTGAAGGAGAGGTCGAAAGTTTCCTGAAAAGCATCTGGCGCGTTCTTAGCCCGGGTCAGATCCGAAGCAGGCGTATATGCGAAAAAGTCAAATAATATTGTGTATTTCTCTTGAAGGGTGTATATTATTTATACCTCAATTACTGTGATTCTTCCACTTTTGTTATGTACCGGCATCAGAGGCGGTCTGTACCCCGCATTTACTTATGGAGGCGACATTGGAAGTCCCAACAATTGATGAACTGATACAAAATACCGCGGACCAGAAGGTACTGCCCTTTGTCGCGCGAAAGGTTATCGGCATGGTGGCCGACGACAATACCTCGATCCAGGAGCTGAGCAGCACCATTGAGAAGGATCAGTCCATAGCCACAAAGATACTCAAGATCGCCAACAGCCCCTTCTACGGGCTGGCCCACGAAGTCACGAGCCTCAGGCAGGCTATACTCGTCCTCGGTTTTAACTCCATCAAAGACCTCGTAATAACCATCTCGACGCGTTCCCAGTATAAACGCTTCGGCATAACCGAGCAGATGATGTGGGACCACTCCATAGGCACGGCCATCGCCTCCAAGAAGGTAAGCGATATGTGCTGTGCTGAGTTAAAGGATATTGCCTTCTTAGGCGGCCTTATGCACGACCTCGGAAAGGTGATAATGAACAACGAGATACCCGAGGCCTATGTCGATGTAATGAAGCTTACCTATAACGAGGATGTCGAGTCTATATGCGCCGAGCAGGAGGTCTTCGGATACGACCATGCCGAGGTCGGCTCCAGGGTCGTAGCGGTGTGGGGTTTTCCCCGGATCTTCTCCGATATTATGGCGAGGCACCACCTGAAGAGATCCGCGCTTGAGGATATTGAGGATATGTTTACGGCGAGGGCGGTAGCCTGCATTAACCTCGCGGATAATATCTGTAAAATGCTCGGCATAGGCTACCGCATCCCCAACGAATCTGTGGTGATCGAAGAATTGGAATCAACCTCCTTCCTTGGCGTAAAGCCCGACAGGATCGAAGGTCTCGTCAGCGAAGTCGGCGAGGTCTACGAGAAGGAATGTTCCGCATTTTACTAAAGGCGCTCTAAAGGCGGCCTAAAGACCCGGTCTCAGCTTGATCTCATGTTAAATTCTAAAGTAAATCAGAACCAGATGATAATTCAGGTTAGACGGCGGTAGCTTAAAGCCTTACGGTCACCGGCGGCCATGAATCTTTATTAAGGATTACGATGTTAGAATTATTGATACAATACGCTACGCTTCTCGGCCTTGACGGAGTAGCCGCATATCTCACCGTCCGTATCGCTGCGGTAGCGATAATAATAATTCTCTGCATTGTCGCCGATTTCGTGGCAAGGCGTATTATCGTCACCTGTGTGGCGCGTATCATCGGCCGCACCAGAACGTCCTGGGACGACGCAATTCTCGACAGGAAGGTCTTTAATAAGCTCTCCCACCTGGCCCCGGGGCTTGTCGTATACCTGATGGCCTCAGAGGCGCTTACCGGATACGAGAGGGCCTCGGCCGCCGTAGTCTCCATTACGCTAATCTACCTGATAATAGTTCTACTCCTTGTTATAGACTCGTTTCTTAACGCCGTCGTCGATATATACCGCTCCTATGAGGTCTCCAGGAATATCCCCATCAAGGGTTTTATCCAGGTCTTTAAGATAATCATCTTCTTCCTCGGCGCCATAGTCGTCGTCTCCGTAATTCTCGGTAAGACGCCGCTCTATATACTTAGCGGCCTAGGCGCCCTTACGGCTGTCCTGATGCTCGTCTTCAAGGACTCTATCCTTGGCTTCGTCGCCGGCATACAGCTCATCACCAACAGGATGATAGCCACGGGGGACTGGGTAGAGGTGCCGCAGTACGGGGCCGACGGGGACGTTTTGGAGATAACGCTTACTACCGTAAAGGTGCAAAACTTCGACAAGACCATCACCACGGTGCCGACGTACGCCCTCATAAGCGGTTCGTTTAAGAACTGGCGCGGCATGGACGAGTCGGACGGAAGGCGCATCAAGAGGTCCATATACGTCGATATCGGCACGATAAAGCTCTGTACTCCGGAGATGCTCGACCGTTTCAGAAAGGTCCAGTATATATCCGCCTATATAGACGCCAAAGAGAAGGAGGTAAGTAACTATAACGCCTCCAAGGGGGTAGATGACAAAAGCCCTGTAAACGGCAGAAGGCTTACAAATGTCGGAACATTCAGGGCTTACGTTTTATCGTACTTAAAAAATCATCCCATGATTAATAAAGAGATGACGCTCCTCGTACGGCAGCTTGCCCCTGCCGATAAGGGGCTTCCGATAGAGATATACGTCTTCAGCAAGGATAAGGACTGGGTGAATTATGAAGATATTCAATCAGATATATTCGATCATCTCCTCGCGGTCCTGGGGGAATTCGACCTCAGGGCCTTCCAAAGCCCTTCCGGCAGCGACCTGGAGGGGTTAATTACCCGGTAGGGTCTATGCGCTTCTCCTTTTTTCCTTAAATTCTCTATCAATTAGTCCGATATATACTATTAGGGATAGCCGTAGGTCTCCAGGTCGGGCTGGCACTTGGAATGTGAAATTATTTTAATACTCGTTTAAGGATAATTATAAGCCCAAGTGCTAAAATTATTAAAGTTTACCTGATTGGAGTGTAAGGATGTCCTACTACCCGCTCTTCTTCGAAGTCGACGGCAGACCGTGCCTCGTAGTTGGTGGCGGGAAGGTGGCCGAGAGAAAGGTCCGCTCCCTTGTTGGTTGCGGGGCTTCGGTAACGGTCGTAAGCCCGAGGCTTACGCCGGGGCTTACGGAGCTTCTCGCCGGGGGACGTATTAGCCACAGGCAAAAACGTTTCTCCGCCGATGATATGGACGGGGCTTTCCTCGTATTCGCAGCCTCCTCTACGAGGAGCGTAAATCAGAGGGTCGCCGGTATTGCCAAGGCCGCCGGGATGCCGGTAAATATCGCCGACGACCCGGAGGGATGCGACTTTCTGGTCCCCTCTGTAATAGAGCGCGGCCCGCTTAAGATAGCCGTATCGACCTCGGGAAAGAGCCCGTACCTGGCTAAACATATAAGAGAAGAACTCGAAGGCGAGATAGGGCCCGAGTACTCAAGGCTCCTGGAAGTTGCCGGGGCAGTACGCATTAAGTTATTGAAAGATAAGCAGAAAGAGGTTAAACTGAAAAGATTATACGACTCTCTACTCACCCCCACTGCACTCGGGTGGATCCGTCACGGGGCGGAGGATAAGGTAAACGGCCTCCTTAAAGGACTTTTTGGGGAGGGTTTCACCGTATCCGGCCTCGGGGTCGATTGGAAGAAATAACCAGATGAGTTTAATCTTTTTCTACATAACGGTAGCTGTCTATATAGTATCGACGGTCTTGTACTTCGGGTATCTGACCACCCACCGCGAAAGGCTTCTCGACTTCGGGAAGTACGCCCTTATAGGCGCATTCTCGGTGAATACGATAACGATACTCGGACGCTGGATGGAGGCAGGGAGGACGCCTGCAGCGAGCTTTCACGAGTCGCTCATACTCTTTGCCTGGGTCACGGTGGGGCTCTACTTCGTGATCCTCTATAAGTACAGGCTTTCGGTCCTGGGGGCGTTCGTTGCGCCGTTTTCGCTGATGCTTATTTTAACGGCGTCGTTTATGCCAAAGGAGATCGTGCCTCTTGCGCCGGTGCTAGAGAGCTACTGGCTGCCGTTTCATATACTTCTCGCGTTTCTCGGTAATGCGAGCTTTGCGCTGGCCTTCTTCTTTGCGCTTATGTATTTGATACAGAACCACTACCTTAAGAGCCGAAAGCTTGGCGGGACATATTTTCTCCTCCCGTCACTAGAGGTGCTCGATGAGGTTGGATACAGATGCATAAGCTACGGGTTTACGCTCCTTACGCTCGCGATGATAACCGGCGCGATATGGAGTGAATACGCAACCGGAAACTACTGGGAGTGGAAGCACCGCCAGATCTTTTCGCTAATTGAGTGGCTCCTCTACGCGGCTCTCCTCCACGGCAGGCTTACAGTCGGGTGGCGGGGGAGAAAGGCGGCGCTTTTGTCAACTGCCGCGTTTTGCGTGATGATATGCTCGTACTTTATTATTAATATACTTGCGGGTGGGGCTCACGGGCTCCTCAGGTAAACGTTACGTCTTTTTTAAAAGGATTTTTTTTAGATGAACCTTGTAATAGTCGGACTTAACCATAAATCGGCAACGGTTGAGATCAGGGAAAAGCTATCCTACTCCGATGAAATCCTCGGAGACTCCTTAAAGGCTCTTTGCGGCTCATACGGCGTTAACGAGTGCGTCATACTCTCTACCTGTAACAGGGTCGAGATCTCAGCTGTCTCAAGCGATATCGAGAAGGGTGTCTGGGAGGTGAAACGTTTTCTCGCCGAGTCCAGCAAGATCCCGCTTGAGGAGCTAGACGAGCACCTCTATGTCCACAAGGGTCAAGACGCCGTAAGACACCTATTCAGGGTGGCCGCAGGGCTCGACTCCATGGTCGTCGGAGAGCCGCAGATACTCGGACAGGTAAAGGACGCCTACGGTAACGCCGTTCACTTCGATACCGCCGGAGTGGTACTAAATAAGCTCTATCACAAGACCTTTTCCGTTGCAAAGAGGATAAGGACCGAGACGAGGATAGGGGCCGCGGCGGTATCCATAAGTTTTGCGGCTGTTGAGTTAGGCAAGAAGATATTCGGCGACATCACCGGGAAGACCGTCATGCTCATCGGCGCGGGTGAGATGGCCGAGCTTGCGGCCCGTCACTTCCTTAACGCCGGCGTACGAGAAATAATGATCACCAACCGTACCTACGAGCGCGCGGTCGAGTTATCGCGGACTTTTAACGGTACGGCGATAATGCTTCGCGAGTTTCCGCACTTCCTTAAAGAGGTCGATATCGTAGTGGCTTCGACCGCCTCACCTAAATTTATCATAAAGCCCGAGATGGTGCGCGAGGTAATGCGTGAGAGAAAATACGCCCCGATGTTCTTTATAGATATCTCCGTGCCGAGAAATATCGACCCGCTCGTTAATAACGTTGACGGCTCGTACGTCTACGACGTTGACGACCTTGAAAATGTCGTTAACGCAAACCTTAAGGAACGCTCCAAGGAGGCAGGCGAGGCCGAGACGATAATCGACGAGGAGATAGATGTATTCTATCAGTGGGTCAAGTCCCTTAACGTCGTTCCGACTATCATCGCGCTAAAAAATAGCTTTAACGATATAAGAAAAAGCGAGATGCAAAAAGCATTCTCCATGATGAACGACGACCTTACCGACAAGCAGCGAGAAACGATAGACGCCATGACGGTGGCTATCATAAAGAAGATACTCCATAACCCCGTGCAGCACCTTAAGCGCGAGGCCGACACAGTGGACGGGGATTTCTATATCGAGGCTTCGAGGAAACTATTTGACCTCAGCGAAGAATTGGATAAACAGAAGAAGGCCCAGAACTCTGAGGATTAAGGGTTTTTATCAACGGGCGGCCCACCGGAGCTTGTAGTAGCTTCCGGCGGACTATTAAACCAAGGAAGGCGGCAAGAGATTGAGTAAAAAGATTATTATAGCTACGCGCGGCAGCCAGCTCGCGCTCTGGCAGGCCGAGTGGGTTCGTTCGGAGTTACTAAAGAGATACCCCGGGGTCGAAGTCGAACTAAATAAGATAAAGACGACGGGCGATAAAATTACCGACGTACCTCTCGCTCAAGTTGGCGGCAAGGGGCTCTTTACCAAGGAGATAGAAGAAGCCCTCCTGGCAAACGAAGCGCACCTTGCGGTCCACTCCATGAAGGACGTGCCGACCTTCTTCCCCGAGGGCTTAAAGCTCGCCTTCACGACTGAGAGGGAAGACCCGAGGGACGCGTTAATATCGAGAGATTATAAGTCTTTTAAAGAGCTCCCGCAGGGCGCGGTCATAGGGACGTCAAGCCTCAGGCGGAAGTCGCAGATACTGGCGCTCAGGCCGGATATAAAGATTGAAGATTTACGCGGGAATATCGACACGCGCCTCCGTAAGGCTAAGGAAGGTGTCTACGACGCGATAGTCCTCGCCGGAGCAGGTCTTAGGAGGCTCGGTTGGGGTGAATCCATTACGGAATACTTCGACCCCGAGGTGATGCTCCCGGCTATAGGCCAGGGCGCACTCGGCATAGAGACGCGCATTGGCGACGACGAAACTAACGAGATGGCGGCCTTCTTTAACCACCCCGATACTGACGCCGCTGTCACGGCAGAACGTGCGCTCCTAAGGAGGTTAGAGGGCGGGTGTCAGGTGCCGATAGCCGCATTCGCCACGGTAGACAGAGACTCGCTAACCCTTAGAGGTTTGGTCGCCAGCACCGATGGCGAGAGGATAATTAAGGATAAAGTTACTGGCAAGGTCAGTGAGGCCGAACCTCTCGGTATATGCCTTGCGGAGAAGCTTCTTAAAGACGGAGCCTACGAGATACTGAAGGAGCTCTACGACGTAGAGCCGGCCTCGGAGTAGAGGGTGCCGCCGAAGACTCTCAAGAAAAAGACCGGCAAGGTTTATATTACCGGCGCGGGCCCGGGAGACCCGGGGCTCGTTACGGTGAAGGCGGTCGAGGCACTAAAGAGAGCCGACTGTATCGTCTACGATCTCCTGGCTAATAACGAACTGCTCGAATACGCCCGCAAAGACACCGAGCTGATATTTGTCGGCAAGAACGGCGGCGACGAGAGCGCAAACCAGATTGAAATCAGTAAGCTCCTCTCCAGGAAGGCACGGCAAGGAAAAATTGTCCTTCGCCTGAAGGGTGGAGACCCGTTCCTCTTCGGCAGGGGCGCTGAAGAGTGCGAACGGCTCACAGCCGACGGCATAGACTTCGAGGTCATCCCCGGCGTGACGAGTGTCGTGGCGGCCCCGGCATACGCCGGAATATCCCTTACACACAGGGACTATTCCTCTTCGGTTACGGTAATATCGGGGCACAGGGGGGCGGTAAATAAAAGGACAGACGAGGAGTGGAGCGCGCTTGCTACGGCCTCGGAGACGATAGTTATCCTCATGGGGCGGAGGAACCTGAAGTTAATTGCCGATAAGCTCATGAGCGGCGGCATGGCCCCGGATACGCCCGTAGCGCTCGTTCGCGACGGCACCACCAGCGCGCAGCAGACGATTACCGGCCCGGTAGAGTCGATAGCTACACTTGCTACAAAGGCAAAGGTCCAGACCCCGGTGATGATCGTTATCGGAAGCGTAGTAAGACTACGGGAGCGCCTTAACTGGTTCGAGTCGAAACCGCTCTTCGGAAGGCGCGTGCTCGTTACGAGAACCCTTGAGCAGGCCGGGAGTTTTTTAAAGATTTTATCGGAGCGGGGGGCGGCCCCGGTAAGCTTCCCGACGATAAAGATAACGGACCCGGAGAGCTTCAATGGGCTCGATAGAGTGATAAAACGCCTTTCAACATACGACTGGATTCTCTTTACGAGCGTTAACGGTGTTAAGCATTTCTTTTCGAGGCTAACGAAGCTTGGCTTAGACGTAAGGGAGCTAAAGGGCGTTAAGATATGCGCCATAGGGCCGATGACGGCCCGGGCCGTACTGGACGAAAATATAGGCGTTGACCTGACGCCGAGGGAGTTTATCGCCGAAGCGGTTATAGACGCGCTCTCCAAGGAGGGGATAAAGGGAAAGAAATTTCTCCTCCCGCGCGCTGCCGTTGCAAGGGATGTAATCCCCGTAGAGATTAAAAAGCACGGCGGCAAGATTGACGTAGTAGATGCCTACAGAACTATTGCTCCCAGGAAGCGGGCTAGTGAGATAAAGGAAGAGTTCCTCGCCGGAGGTATCGACGTCGTGACATTTACTTCATCGAGTACGGTTAAGAACTTCGTTAGCATCATCGGCAAGAGGAGCCTTAAAGAGATACTTAAAGGGACTAAAGTCGCCTGCATAGGGCCGGTTACGGCAGATACGGCCAGAGAGTTCGGCATTACTGTGGATATCATGCCAAAAAATTATACCATCGACGGTCTTACCGAAGAGATGGAACGCTTTTACTCAACTGACGAGATGAGAAAGGAAGTTTAGAGATGGATTTCCCGGTTACACGTTTAAGAAGGCTCAGGGGGACGCCGACACTAAGGAGGATGCTTAGCGAGACGGTGCTTACTCCAAACGATTTTATTCTCCCGTTATTCGCCATATACGGCGAGGGGGTAAGGAACCCGATAGCTTCCATGCCGGGCCACTACCAGTTATCCGTAGAGAATATCGTAAAGGACGCCGAGGAGGCGTGGTCGCTCGGCATACCGTCTGTAATTCTATTCGGCATACCCGAGGAGAAGGACGAGACAGGTTCGAGCGCATTCGACCCCGATGGGCCTGTACAACGCTCTGTAAGAGCAATAAAGGCGGCCATTCCGGAGATGGTCGTAGTGACCGATGTCTGTATGTGCGAGTATACTTCACATGGGCACTGTGGTATCATAAAAAATGGCGATGTCGATAACGATTCGACCCTTACGCTCCTCGCTGCCGAAGCGCTCTCGCACGCTGAAGCCGGAGCCGATATGGTGGCCCCGTCGGATATGATGGACGGGCGTGTCGGGGCGATAAGGTCGATGCTCGACGAGAACGGCTTCCAAAATATTCCGATCATGAGTTATGCGGCCAAGTACGCAAGCGCCTTCTACGGGCCGTTTCGCGACGCGGCGGAGTCTGTGCCGGAGTTCGGCGACAGGCGCACCTACCAGATGGACGCACCTAACTCCGACGAGGCAATAAGGGAAGTGTTGCTTGATATCTCCGAGGGCGCGGATATTATTATGGTAAAACCCGCGCTCCCTTATCTCGATATAATTAGAAGAATCAAGGATGAAACACGCTACCCGGTAGCGGCGTACAACGTAAGCGGCGAGTTTTCAATGGTCAAGGCTGCGGCTGAAAAGGGCTGGATCGACGGCGACCGCGTTATGATGGAATCCCTTATGGGCATCAAGCGCGCCGGCGCAGATCTCGTAATTACTTATTTCGCAAAGGAAGCGGCAAAATTGCTTGGCTAGAGCCTTTTTGGTAAGGCGTCTCTTGAAGAGGCCGGGGCTTCGGGCAAGTGCTTCACGAACTATTTTCTAAGGAGAAACGATTATGAGTGGAAATACACCAACTGGGCACCCAGGTAGCGGCCCGATGATAGAGGGCGGCCATCCTGGCGCCGGAGAAGATATGGAAGAGAGAGCAGGAGATCCGGGCGACCATCCGGTAAATCATCCCGGCACGGGCGACCCGATGGCCCATCCGGGCGGAAGACCCGGTGAGAAGCCGGGAGAAAAGATTTGGACGCCGAGGCTTATTGCCTGGGAGCTCACACGTAGCTGTAACCTCGACTGCGTTCACTGCCGGGCCGCTGCGCGCTTCGGACCGTACCCGAACGAGCTTAACACTGAAGAGTGTATGACCTTTATGGAGGATGTTGCTTCCTTTGCCAAGCCCATCATGATTATGACCGGCGGCGAGCCGATGCTCCGCGACGACATCTGGGATATCGCCCAGAGGGGCACCGATCTCGGGCTGAGGATGGTCATGGCCCCTTGCGGCTTCCTCGTAACCGAGGAGACGGCTCAGAGGATGATAGACGTAGGCATCCAGAGGGTAAGCTTTTCCATCGACGGTCTTACCGAAGAGAGCCACGATAATTTCAGGCGCGTAAAGGGCGCTTACGCAAGTGTCATGAAGGCAATCGATAACGCCAACAAGGTCGGCCTTGATTTCCAGGTCAATACCACCATTACCAAGCACAACCTCCACGAGCTTCCGGAGCTTCTGGACCTCGTGGTAAAGCTCGGCGCAAAGGCCTATCACCCCTTCCTCCTCGTGCCAACCGGAAGGGGCGCTAACCTGAAGGATCAGGAGATAAGCCCCGAGGATTACGAAAAGACACTTACCTGGTTCTACGAGATGCGCGACAAGTCTCCGATCCAGTTTAAACCCACCTGCGCTCCTCACTACTATAGAATATTTAGACAGAAGGAGAAGGAGAAGGGCATAAAAGTAACTCCCCAGACCCACGGCCTGGACGCCATGAGCAAGGGCTGTATGGGCGGACAATCCTTTGCCTTCGTCGGCCACAGGGGAGTGGTACAGATATGCGGCTTCCTTGACGTCCCTTGCGGCGACATAAGGGAGGAACCGTTTAGTAAGATCTGGCAGACATCGAGTGTCTTTAAAGAGATGCGCGCCTGGGACGACTATAACGGCAGGTGCGGTTACTGCGAATATAAGAGTTCGTGCGGCGGATGCAGGGCTAGGGCCTATGCGTTCACTGAAAACTATATGGATGAAGAGCCGTTCTGTACCTATCAGCCGAGTGACGTCGCTAAAGCGGCAAATGAAGCTAAGAAGGCAAAGCGGCTGGCCGGAAAAGGCTAGATTGCTGGAGAAGGATAATGACAGATAAGAAAGAAGGCGGACACCCGGCAGGGATACCTAAAACCGGCGCTAAACCTGGCGGCGGACACCCCGCGGGAATACCTAAAACCGGCGGCGGACATCCTGCGGGAATTCCTGGTGGACCTGGGGCTAAACCGGGCGGTGGACACCCCGCAGGCATTCCCGGCGGGCCGGGTAGTGCGGGTCAGAATATCTCCGTAGATTTAAGTGAGAAGGGTGCCCCTATAGACGGCAAGCGCCAAGTGCTCGACAGAAGGATATTCGTCCAGCTCCTGGTATTCGACAATTCGCCGAATACCAGTGTGCTTGTTAATGAACTTAAAGAAGATGCCAACTTTGGATCGGTGCTCTACCGCGACATAAATAATCCAAACGGAATCGGACTCCTCACCATGAGCGAGGACCCTGATTTCTTTGTAAACGATCTCAGGCGTTTTCTTAAGAAGGCATCTTTCCAAAACCTTACGCAAAGGCACGAGTATACCATGCTTGGCCGCACATACGCCATCGGACACGAGCAGAACCTGAAGGACTGGCTAATAGACCGTACCCCCAGGGTTACAATGGACCCGGAGATGAAGTGGGCCGTCTGGTATCCGCTTAGGAGAAAAGGCTCTTTTGCAATGCTCCCGCCAAGAGAGCAGGGCGAGATACTTATGGAGCACGGCATGATTGGCCGCGCTTTCGGCAGTGAGGGTCTGGGGCGCGACATAAGGCTTATCAGTAACGGGCTCGATCAAAATGACAACGACTTCGTGATAGGTCTTATCGGGAAGGAACTCTTCCCTCTCTCAGCGCTCGTTCAGAGGATGCGTTCCACAAAGCAGACCTCGACCTATATTGAAGAGATGGGACCCTTCTTCGTTGGCAGGGCCATATGGCAGAGCAGTGTCGAGGAAGATAAGAAGGACTAGGTGAAACCTCTTCCCTCTCCGGTCGCGTGGCGACTATGGCCGGAGGGGGAATTACCAGCTTATGATAGAATATAAAGTAGTAGAGCTCAGCACCGTAACCGACGAGGATATCGAGCGGGCCATTAATACCCGGGTACGCGAGGGATGGACCTACGATGGTATGACCTTCGCCATGAGGGACTCCTCAAAGCGTCCATCCATGGCCTTTATCATCTTTACAAGAAACGGCGAAGAAGACGGCGGCTAGTGACTATCTCCGGCGAAAAAGAAAAACAAGATCCTACTAAAGAGGTAGAGACCCCCTCTAAAAAACCCGCCTCCGGCGAGGTGAGAGGAGGCGCACTGCCCGGTGACAGTGAGACCGGCGGCCACTCCGGGGTCTACCATCCTCTTGACGATATAACCCCACCTCACGAAATACCAGTAGACTTTTCAGATACCGAATATGATATTCTCGTGAAAGAAGAGCCCGAGGAAGAGCAAGCTTCTTCGCCGGAATCCAGAGGCGCGGGCAGCAGTAGCGACCCTGACGTCGCCGGTGATGAATCGTGCGCCGAAGAGGGTGGCGTGCCACACGATATCCTCTCACTCTACGGCGGAAGTTCAACTGAAGAGAACGAAGCCGGTGCTTCAGGTGACGATAGCGAAGCAGAAGAGACAACTCCCGACCCGGGTGACGCGGAAGAAGAACCGGACCCGGGGGATACGGGAAACCTTGAAGCCCCGGAGGAGCTCATAAGGCGCGTAACAAAGCGTTTCTCCGCTAAACTTATAGACTTTCTCATCGCCGCCATCCTCTATCAGGTGCCGGGAGTTGTTGGCCCCGTAGCGGCGGTAGCCTATATTTGCCTGGCAGACGGCATAAGCGGGGGAAGCCCCGGTAAGAGGGCAGCAGGCGGGCTAAGGGTCGTGAGCACAATAATGGTCAAAGAAGCGTGCGACTTCAGGGATTCGATTCTTAGAAATTCTATCTTCGGGATACTGGTGGCGGCATTCTACCTGCTCGGATGGATACCGTACTTCGGGAAATTAATCGTCTTTGTGGTGGCCCTTGCCGTAGTCGCCTACGAGGCATCGCTGCTCTATAAGGCGAGCGACTCGACCCGTATCGGAGATACGCTAGCCGGTACACGGGTTATCGAGTCCGGTGCCGGTGAAGACGAAGCAGACGAAATTTTCGAGCCACCGGAGCCTCGGAAGACCGACTAGCCGTCGAACTTTTCCATTCTAAGCTTACCCTCTTCGTAGATTAGATAGCTCCTCTCGTTTACCCACCCGCCGGGGTTGGCGTAAAAGCCGGTGCCGGGGCCTGTGGCCTCTTCCAGGACGCCGCCTACGTGCGAGTGACCGAATACTACCCCATCGTACCCGTCCATAAGTTTCTTCGTTGCAAACTCCTTTATTGCGGATTCTACCTCTTTCTTTGCGCCGTAGTAGCGGCTCTTATTCGAGAGCTTTTTGGCTATCTGCCAGACCTTCCTCGGTCCGAGGAGTTTTGAGATGATAGTAAAGAGGGCGCTCCTGAGAAAAGCGCGCCAGAGTTTATCACTAGCGCTCATGCGGACGGTGTCTCCGTGCGAGAGGTATAACTTCTTGCCGTCTATCTCAAGGGTATGGTTCTCCGGGTAAACATCTGCCATTAGGTCTCCCGTAAAGAAATGCCCCATGGAGAAGTCGTGGTTGCCTTCGAGGTAGATGATCCGCGTCCCCTTGCATTTTAAGACCCTGAGCCTTTGTAAGAGTGGTCCGTACTCGTGCATTGTGACCTTATTGGTTCCGGTCCATACGTCGAAGAGATCGCCCATTATGACGAGGGTGTTAATCGGCCAGAGAGAGTCTATAAAGGAGCACAGTGGTGCCATGCCCGGGTCGCCGAGCCCATTAATGTGCGCGTCGCCTATAAAGATTATCTTCATTTTTTCGTTTTTCCGTTATTCTGTTATATCGAGGGCTTTTAAGGCGGCCTTGCGCATCGTCTCCACAGGTGCCTTCTCCCCGGTCCACAGTTCAAAGCCGAGAGCGCCCTGATGTATAAGCATCCCGAGCCCCTTGTGTACCGTGTGCCCCGTCATCTTTGCAGAGCGCAGGAGCGCAGTGTTAAGTGGTTTATATACTATATCAGAGACTATCGCCTCCGAGGGCAGCTTATCAAGGGAGAGAACAAGCGGGTTAAAAGGGACTTTGCCGCCCATGCCGACGCTAGTTGAGTTTATAAGTAGATCTGCAGCTTCGATACGGGGCTGGAGCGGTCCCTTTTCGAGTGGTACGGTATGGATCTTAACCTCCGCGCACTCCGAGCCCAGGTCTTCGGCGAGAGAGTCGGCCCTATCGACTGTCCTGTTTACCAGCGTGACGGAGGCGGGAGCTTCGGCCAGTATAGCGGCCATTATCCCGCGTGCAGCACCCCCGGCTCCGAGGATGACGATATTTTTACCACTGCACTCAAAGCCCGTCTCCGCCTTGAGGCTGGTTATATAGCCTGCGCCGTCGGTATTGTGACCGGTGAGGTGTCCGTCCCGGTTGACGATAGTATTTACCGCGCCTATCTTCCTTGCTTCGTCGGTCGTAGCGTCCAGGAATTCCATGACGCGTTCCTTATGCGGGATGGTAATATTAACCCCGGGCATGCCAAGGGCCTTTATTGAGGCGACGGCGTCTTTCAGGTTACCGGGTGTAACGTGGAACGGGACGTAGACCATCTTTAGCCCCAGCTCTTTTATAGCGGCATTCTGTATAATCGGCGAAAGGGTGTGCCCTATCGGGTCGCCGAATATTCCAAGCACTTTTGTCTCCGAGTCGATCATATGTAAAAACTCCTTATCTTTTTCCTAGTATTGCTTCGGCGCGTATTATATCAAACCTTATCCTGTCTACAAGGGCCTCTACGGAGCGGAACTTCCTTTCTCCGCGAAGCCGCCTTATGAAGGAGAGGGTAATGGTACTGCCATATATGTCGCCATTAAAGCCAAATATATGGGCCTCTATAGTGAATTTTTTATCTTTAAAGGTCGGCGAGATGCCAATATTGGCTACACCCCTGTGCATAGTCCCTTCGATTGTAACATAAACAGCATATACACCGGTAGCCGGTATCAGTTCGTTCCCGGTCTCGATGTTCGCGGTCGGAAAGCCGATCTTAGCGCCAATGTCACTGCCTCTGATAACCGTCCCGCTAAGCGTGAAATCCCTCCCGAGGAGCCCCGCCGCCTCCCTTAGAGCGCCCCTTGCCACAAGCTCCCGTATTCTGGAGCTCGATACCACGCCCCCGCCTTTCCGGTAGGCGTCTACGACAGATACAGTAAAACCAAGGCTCTCGCCGAGCTCCTTTAGGTGCTCTATGGTGCCGCGCTTTTCTCTGCCGAAGGCGTAGTCGTGGCCGACTATCACCTCTCTGGCCGAGAGCTCGCCCGCTAATACCTCTTCGGCGAACTCTCGCGGGTGCTTTGAGGCGAAATCTGCCGTGAAGCGGGCAAATACAAGGTACTCTATCCCAGCCGCTTCAATAAGTGAGGCTTTGTCTTCGCGCGTCGTAATGAGCTGCGGGCTTTTGTCCGGGCGTATTACCTTCAGCGGGTGCGGGTCGAAGGTATAGAGGAGAGACGGAAGGCCTAGCTCAGCCGATCTCCTTATAACCTTCTTAAGTATCCGCCTGTGCCCGAGGTGGAGTCCGTCGAAGTTCCCGAGTGTTACGACCGAGCCGGTGATGGAAGTTATCTTTCCGTTCTCAAGTATCTTCATATACCTTTAATTCATTTTAAAGATAAGACGCCGTGAAATAAACGTCAATCATACCATGCAACATGATGACCGGTTCAATCAATACTCTCAGCGCCGTGGCCGTTAAATAAAATTTACAGATTCTCAGTACTTCCCTGATTTAAGTATAAGGAACGCGAGCCAGACGCCAAGGAAGCCGGAGATGCCAAAGCCGAGGATGCCGAGGAGGGGGTATCCGTAGACGAGCGGCGGGGCCTTAAAGGCAATCACGAGAGAAGAGCCAACGATAAGGGCCGCGAGTATAAGGGCGAAGGTAAGCCTGTTGGAGCCCCTGTCTATCTCGCCCGTAAGCTCTTCAAGCCCCCGGTGGTTCATCTCAAAGGTGAGCTTGTCCGTCAAAAGCTTTCTTATTATAAGGTTAGTCTGCCTCGGGAGCTCCTTTAAGAGCTCCGTTAGCTCGGAGAAGGTCTCTAAACCTTCTTTTGCAAACCTGGCCGGGTTAAGGCGTCTCATTACAAGTTTCTTTGCGTACGGCTCGGCCTCCTGAATGAGGTTCATGCCCGGATGCAGTACCTTTATTAGCCCTTCGAGCTCAAGGAGGCACTTATCGAGAAGTATAAGCTCCCTCGGGAGCCTCACCTTGTGCCTGCTCGCAAGCTTTATGTAGTCGAGGAAGAGGTCGCCGATATTTACCTCCTTGAAGGGGCGCCCAAGGTAGTGCTGGAGCATATCCGTGTGCTCGCGTTTAAATTCGGCCACGTCGATATCATCCGGCAGCATGCCCATCTTCAGGTAGGTCTTGGTAAGGGCGTCAAAATCCTCCTTTATTAGCCCTATCAGTATATCGGCGAGGTTATCCTGCATCTCCCTGTCGACCCACCCGACGAGTCCGAAGTCCACGAAGCCAAGTGTCTTTTCACTGATGACGAAGATATTTCCGGAGTGGAGGTCTCCGTGGAAGAGGTTTTGTTCAAAGACTTGTCTGAAAAATATCTCCGCCAGAAGTCTCGCTGTCTTCTCCGTATCGATGCCCTTCTCTTTAAGGGCCTTGATGTTGTCGATCTTGGTGCCGTCGATTCTCTCCATCGTCAGCACGCTCTTCCTAGAGAGTTCCCAGTATACCTTCGGTATCTTTACGCAGGGGTCGTCTCTGAAGTTACTTCTGAACTTTTCCGAGTGGCTCGCTTCCAGCGTAAAGTCGAGCTCTTTCTTCATGAATATGGCGAAGTCGTCGGCAATCCCCGTCGGGTCGTAGATGCGGCTCTCCGGAATGTAGCGTTCTATGAGCGAGGCGAGATATTTTACGATGGAGACATCCGTCTCCAGTATCCTCTCTATGCCGGGCCTTCTGACCTTTACAACGGCCTTTTTTCCGTCCGGCGTTATTGCACCGTGCACCTGCGCTATGCTTGCCGCGGCTATCGGCTCGCGGTCGATGGATATAAAGAGCTCACTTACCGGTCTTTTGAACTCCGTCTCTATCGCCTCTTTTATCTCTTCGTACGGAAGGCGCGGCACCTCGTCTTGTAGCTTCAACAGCTCCGAGATGAACTCTTCGGGGATGATATCAGGTCTGGTCGAGAGTATCTGCCCAAGTTTTATGAAAGTCGGCCCGAGCTCCTCGAAGGCGAGCCTTAGGCGAACCTGAGGCGAGTACTCTTCGCTTTCATAACGCTTGCCCCCGCTGAGCCTGTCGCTGACCTTTATGAGTTTACTTAGTCCTATGGCGTCAAGAAGGGGGTAGAAGCCGTGCTTTACCAGTGTCGAGGTAATAAACCTGAGCCTCTTGATATTGCGTAGCCCCATATGGAGTTTAATGACATTCATCTTCTTTTGCCCTTGCCGCCGCGTTTTCTATCTGCTGAGGCTTTTTTCTTATATCCACCATTAGCTCTCTTCTTCTCTCCCGGTTTCTTTGAGGGCTTTTTTTCCTCAGCGAGGGCCATCTCTATCCTTCTGAGCGCCAGGTCAACGCTTTTTATAACTATCTTAACCGGGTCGCCAACACGGAAGACGCGTTTTGTATTCTCGCCTATAAGGTAGTGTTCCTTCTCCATAAAGATATAGTAGTCGTCAAGGAGCGTCGTAATATGCACGAGCCCCTCCACGAAGTACTCGGTAAGCTCAACAAAGACCCCGAAACCCGTTACGCCTGAGACGAAGCCGTCGTAGGTGTTACCGACCTTGTCCTTCATGAACTGGGCCTTCTTTAAGTCCGTTATCTCGCGCTCCGCCTCCATGGCGCGCCTCTCCATCGCCGAGGTGTGTGTTGCGACCACCGGCAGCCGGGCAGCGTACTCTTCTTGAAGTTTAGAGTCGTATTTTTTGGTGAGGAATTTGGTGAGGAGCCTGTGGACGATTAAGTCCGGATAGCGTCTTATGGGAGAGGTAAAGTGAGTGTAGTCCGTAAAGGCCAGGCCGAAGTGACCGGTATTCGATGCGGAGTACTCGGCCTTCTGCATCGAGCGCAGGAGGACGTGGTTTACGAGCCTCTCAGCGGGCTTATCCTCGAAATCCTTAAGCACTGCCTGAAAATACTTGTGCAGCCCGCCGGGGCCTTTACTCCTCGGAGGGCCAACGCATCCGAAGGCCGCTATGAACTCCATGAAATCCGTAATCTTCTCGGCATTCGGCTCGGCGTGTATCCTGTATATGAAGGGGAGCTCGGGGCGCGAGAACTCGAGCGCCACGGCCTTATTGGCCGCTAGCATGAACTCTTCAATTAGCCGGTGCGCCGCGTTCCTCTCCGAGCGGACGATATCCTCAATCTGCCCTTCGATATCGATTATTATCTGTGGCTCCGGGAGATCGAAGTCTATGGAGCCCTCTCTCTTCCTCCCCTCGGCGAGGAGTGTAGCAAGCTCACCCATGAGGAGTATATCGCGTGCGACATTCGAGTAGCGTTTCGTTGCAAGCTCGTCACCGTTAAGAATATGGTTTACGACGGTGTAGGTGAGGCGCTCTTTACTTCTTATAATGCTCTTGTAGAATTTCCTCTTCGTCACTTCACCCGATGAGTTAAAAGAGAGCTCTGCCGTCATGGTGAGGCGGTCCACTTTGGGGTTCAGGCTGCATATTCCGTTAGAGAGCCTTTCCGGGAGCATCGGCACGCATCGGTCGGGGAAGTAGACGCTCGTCGAACGCTCGTATGCCTCGGTGTCGAGCGCGGAGCCGGGGGTAACGTAGTGGCTGACGTCGGCTATGGAGACATAGAGCGTGAAGCCGTCGTCGTCCTTCTTAACCCCGACAGCGTCGTCGAAGTCTTTGGCCGTCTCGCCGTCTATGGTGACGAGGGTCTTTCCCCTCAGGTCTGTTCTGCCTTTTATCTCGGCCTCGCTTACGGTATCCGGAACGGCTTCGGCGGCCTTTTGAACGTCAGTGGGGAAGAGGAGCGGGAGGTTGAACTTACGGACAAGAACTTCTATCTCGACATCCGGGTCGTCCGGGTCACCGAGTATCTCGGTTACCTTTCCCGACGGGGCCTGTCTTTCGGCTGGCCATCGTGTGATCTCGGCTACGACTATCTGGCCGTCCTTTGCGCCTCCGGCCATGCGGGGAGGTATAATGATATCGTCGAGTATGCGCTCATTTGAGGGGATGACGAGTGAAAACCCTTTGCTCCTGGTAAACCGCCCAACGAGGCTCTTTACCGCGCGGTCGGTTATACGTATGATGGAACCCTCTTTCTTTCCGTCGCGTTTCAACCGCTCGACCCTTGCGACTACCTTATCGCCGTGCATCGCCCCCTTCAGGCGGCGCCTGTCGATAAATAAGTCGTCCCCACCCTCGTCCGGGATTACGAAGCCGAAGCCGGACGGGTTACAGGTGATCGTCCCGTTTATGAGGTTCATCTTCGAGGGGAGGCCGTACCGGCCTCCCTGTATCTTCATGAGCGTGCCGTCCGCGACCATTGACTTAACGAAGCTCTTAAAGGCGTCGCGCTCGTCCCTCGGCACGCCGAAGGCGCGTATAAGTTCCTTTATTGAGACAGGCCTCGTGGCCTCATCCGTCAGAAAGGCGGTTATTTCAGTCTTTAAATCATGCATGCTGTTTCTTTCCCGGAGCGCTCCACCATATTACTGTTCGGTACGGTAACGGTAGCTAAGCTCCGTCTCACCGCCCGGGGGGAGTGTCAAATCAAAACCTATGGTATAGGCGTCGAGTTTCTTATATGGCTCGGAGCTGGCGAGTATTTCCCAGCTGCCGCTTAGCGAACTCTTTACCGTTACGGTAACCGGCTCTTTCTTGCTGTTTTTAATTGCGACGCTTACAGCCTCTTCATGGAGCCTGGTCCTTATGCGCTTAAAGTCGGTTACGGTGCGCGTCGCAGTTATGTCGAAAGCGCTACCGGCCTTTACCTTAACAGCCTCGCCTTCCGGGGTGTTACCTATGCGCTCTTCCCCGATAAAGAATGGAGCTTCTTTCCCTTTCTTATGGTAAATACGCATTATACCGGCTGGGAGGGCGACGCCAGCGTTATTTTCTTTGGAGTTCTTAAATTTAACCGAGACTTCGACCGGAAGTTTAGTCTTCCCGTCCGCCTGACCACTATAATCCGCTCTGTCACGGATCGTATATTCCTTCTTTACGCCGGTAATGGTCGAAGCCATATAAGCGAAGTGCCTGGACTCACCGTCCAGAATTGTCTTTTTTCCCGGGACTTTGATTTGGTAATATTCAAAGACGCCCTTAGTTACGGGTTCGCTTGAAGCCTCCATCATCACCATGGACCTCTTCATGCGTGGATAATTCGCCTCGGGTGCGCGGTTTATATCCCCGGCGACGACAGTAATACCGGCTCCTCTAAAGTCCGTGCCGCTATTGTTTCCGACCGTTATCCAGCTTGAAAGCTTTGCGCTTGTCCCGGAGTTAGAGAGTGTAAGCGAATAGTCCGCAGACCAGTCAATACTCATCGCCTGATATACGGCGGTAAGGTCAACTGCCGTGGGCCTTGGCGATGAGTACCTGACGCTAAGTGCCGGAGCTAGCGTTAAGCCTTTAGTTTCAGGGAGTACGATTCGTCCCGGATGACCTATGTGAACTTCTCCGTCTATAAGAAATACCGGCCCGCCGTCAAATCTAAGGAGCCTTGCCTTCGTTGTCTTCGTCCTATCCTGGAAATCGTTATCTTCAACGAGCGTAACCTCTTCGCCAATGAACTTTTTAAGTATCTTGCTATTTGAGGCGAGGTCGTATGTGAAATTCGCTTCCAGGACTTTTAAGCCGTCTATAGCGCCACCACGTTTGTCCCTGGCTACTACCTGAAGCGTCTCCGGGCGGATGGTCTTCGGTACGTCGAGCATGGTAAGGGCGCCACGGGGCGAGGCGACTTTAATATCTCTAGTATCGGCTATAAGGGCAGGCCCACTACTATAGATTGTAAGCGTTACGGACCTCCGGTCCGCCTCCGTAGTCGAGTGTTTTAGTTCAGCCGCCATAACCTTGCAGCCCCCCGGAGAGAGTAAAGGCAGGGTTAGGGTAATCATGGCAGCGAGAATGAGAAACTTTATAGATTTCCGCACGGGGAAACTCCTTTCTCCATTTACCGGCTGGTGCGAAGCGTTAGTAGAGGGCGTCGATAGCGGCCTTAAGGCGCTCTCCGACCTTCTCCCTCTTGACCTTCATCGTAGGGGTGAGCTCGCCTGCTTCTATTGTTATCGTATCTTCGATGAGGGCGAAACGTCGAATTTGCTCGTATCTCGAAAGTCCCTTAAGCTTTTCGTGGATGATCTTCTCGAAATATTTTACCATGCGCTCGTCCGTAAGTATATTCTCTTCAGCCACGCCGGCTTCGGCGGCTAATTCCCTAAACCTCTCCGGCTCGGCAACGATGAGCGCTACGAGATGCGCCCTGCCGCTACCGTAGACCAGCGCTTCTTTTATCTGCGGGTCGCTCCTGAGGAGAGTCTCAATCTTTTGCGGAGAGATGTTCTTACCGACGCTCGTTACGATTATATCCTTCTTCCTGTCTGTTATCGTAAGGAAGCCCTCATCGTCTATATCCCCGACATCCCCGGTGTGAAACCAGCCGTCCCTGAGCGCCCTTCTACTCTCTTCGGGCATACCAAGGTAGCCCGACATTACGCCGGGGCCTTTTACGAGTATCTCTCCGTCTTTAGCGATATTTACCTCTACGCCGTCGATTGGCTTCCCGACCGTTCCGGTCTTTACCAGCTCAAGGGTGTTAAAGCTAATAACCGGTGAGGTCTCGGTTAGTCCGTAGCCTTCCAGGACCGGCAAACCTAAAGCAAAGAAAAAGTCCGCCGTAGCCTTCGAGAGCGCCGCTCCGCCGGAGATGAAGAAGCGGATATTCGGCCCGGCCTTTTCACGGACCTTTTTGGTCACCATCGAGTGGATAAAGCCCGCTCCGGCGGATTTTTTTCCCGCCGCAGTTTCCTTCCCGCTGCCGATGGCCGTGTAGAAGAGCTTCTTCTTGATCGGCCCTGAGGCATTGGCCGCTTCCAGAATCTTTTCCTTAATCCTCTCGAAGAAGAATGGCACGCCTGCCATAATGGTCGGCTTAAAGTGCGCTGCGTCGGCCCCGACGAAGGCAAAGCCGGTGGAGTAGGCAATCTTTGCGCCGGAGCGAATAAGGAGGTGGTTCACCATGCGCTCCATGATGTGGCTTAGCGGCAGGTATGAGAGGTAAAGGTCCGCTTCTGTGATATCTATGGATTTAAGGGCCGAATCGATATTGGAGATGATATTGCCGTGGCTAAGCATCACGCCCTTGGGGCGGCCCGTGGTGCCTGATGTATAGATTATGGAGAAGAGGTCTTCCGGTTTAAGGGCGGCGAGCCGCTTGGATAGCTCCTCGTCGAAGGCTCCGTTTGCTCCTTCGGTACTGAGAGCGGATACGGTCAAAACTCCTTCTTCGCTCTTATCTGTGGTGCTTATGAGTTCCTTAAGCATCGGGACGGCTTTGTTTATCGATAGGGCCTTACGGGCTTCGTCTTCGGTAAAGACTATAGAGCGAACGGCGGAGTCGTTAAGGATATAGATGATCTCGTCTCTGCTCTGGGCACAGTAGACGGGTACGCTTACCGCGCCTATGGAGGCGACGGCGAGGTCGGTTATGATCCATTCCGGTGAGTTGTGCTGGAGTATCGCCACCCTCTCGCCCGGCTGGATACCAAGGGATAAAAGCCCTCTGGCGAGCCCCCTTACGCGCTGCTCGGTCTCCCGGTGGGTGAGTGCCGTTCCGTCTCGGGTAAGGAGCCTTACTTTGTCCCTGTTAAAGGTTTTAGTAGTAGAGAAGAGGCCGTATGGTATGGTCTTTTGTGTCTCCGGGGCTGACAAGGTGGTTCAATTCTCCTCTTGGGGGCTTCTAGCCTTTGGGCACCGACTCCCAGTCCTTTAAAAACTTTTCTATGCCTGAGTCGGTAAGGGGGTGGTTTGCGAGTTGCTTTAAGACGTTAAAGGGTATGGTGGAGATATCGGCGCCGCCGAGGGCGGCCTCAAGTACATGGAGCGGGCTTCTAACGCTTGCGACGATGACCTCGGTCATGAAGTTGTAGTTCTCGTATATGGAGACTATCTGCTCTATTAGATCCATGCCGGTGTGGGAGATATCATCGAGGCGTCCGACAAAAGGGCTTATGTATGTGGCCCCGGCCTTTGCGGCGAGGAGCGCCTGGAGCGGGGAGAAGCAAAGTGTAACGTTGGTCTTTATGCCGTCCTTTGAGACGGCCTTTACGGCCTTTAGCCCTTCGAGGGTCATCGGGATCTTTACGACGATCTTTTCGTCCATCGCCGCGAGCGTATGGGCCTCTTTTATAAGCCCATCCGAGTCGAGGCTCACGGCCTCGGCGCTAACCGGCCCGTCCACTACGCTGCAAATTTCTTTTATCGTCTCCTCAAAACTCCTGTTTTCCCTGCTTATGAGCGTAGGGTTCGTGGTGACGCCGTCGAGGAGCCCCCAGTCTTCGGCTGTTTTGATCTCTTCTATGTTGGCCGTATCTATAAAAAACTTCATCGGTGTCTCCCTTTCTCCGGCTGTGAAATATATTGACTAAAAAAAGATTGTATGCGAATATTTAAGATTGAAGTTGATTGTGATAAGGTTTCGAAGCAGGGCTCCGGACCTTCTGAATATAGCTTTATTTACCCTCTTTTGCAAGCAAAATTAGAGGGTTTTAAGGGCCGAAGTGGCGGAATTGGTAGACGCGCTAGATTCAGGTTCTAGTGGGTGAAAGCCTGTGGGGGTTCGAGTCCCCCCTTCGGCACCAAAAAGCATTCGGCTACTGTGACCGTATTTGTATCCCTCTTGTGTAACTCGTTAATTTACCTTACTTTCTAAGGGCCTTCAGATATGAGCCCCAAAATCCCTAAAACACTGATTATAGTACCTGCATTTCAGGAAGAGGCGACCATCGGAGCTGTAATAGATTCGGTCAGGGACGGCTTCCCCGAAGGCGATATTGTCGTTATAGACGACGGCTCCTCGGATGAGACCGGTAAAATTGCCACTTCTCGCGGTGCGAAGGTACTTACCCTCGCCTATAACCTCGGAATAGGCGGCGCCGTTCAGACCGGGTATAAATACGCGCGCGATAACGGCTACGATATAGCCGTGCAGGTGGACGGCGACGGTCAACACCCGGCCATTCAGATTAGAGAGATCGTCGCCCCTGTCGTTAGAGGCGAGGCGGACGTCGTCGTCGGCTCACGCTTCCTGGGGACCGGGGACTACAGGCCGTCGATACCACGCGGGGCGGGTATTGCGATATTTTCAAGGGTCGTCTCTTTTATCATTAAGGAGCGCCTTACGGATACGACATCAGGCTTCAGGGCCGTCGGGAGGCGTGTGATAGAGTATTATTGCACGAATTACCCGGAGGATTACCCGGAGGTCGAGGTGCTCGTTATGCTCCACAAGAAGGGTTTCCGCATAATGGAAGTGCCCGTTAAGATGACCGGCAGAAAGGGGGGGAGCAGCTCTATTACCCCCATGTGGTCTGTCTATTATATGCTAAAAGTCCTATTCGCCATCTTCGTCGACCTCCTTAGGAGGCCCGACAAGTAGAAATAGAGCGCGGCTCATGGTACATTTAATGGATAAAGATACCAGTGTTTTCCGCTTCGGAGGCTTATGAATACCGTTCAAATTATTTCCATACTTGCGAGCGTCTTCTTATTCGCAGTGGTAGTGGACTTCGTAAGGCGAAATCTTCTAAAGGAGAAGTACTCCGTCCTCTGGCTCGCGCTCTCCGTAGTCGTTATCATCTTGTCGCTCTGGCGCGGCCTTCTGGACAGGATTGCAGGGATGGTCGGCGTCTCATACGCCCCCTCGCTGCTCTTCCTGGTAGCCTTTATATTCGTTATCCTGATACTCCTTCACTTCTCTGTCGTAATCTCCATCCTCTATGACAAGAATAAGGTCCTTACCCAGGAGCTCTCTCTCTTAAAGGAGAAGCTTGCAAGAGACGGGAAGCCGGGTGAGGTGAAGGGCAGGGATAGAAGAACGTCCGGGGCCAAGCCGACTGGAAGGAGTAGCTCCGGAAGGGTAGGAAGAGGAGGCGGCTATAGAGGTAAGGCCGCCTCAAAGCCGGACGAAGCAGGTAGTGGTAGTAGTAGTGAGCCATCCCCTTCGGCTAAGGGTAGAGCTCCTAAGTCCGGGCCGTCCGGTGGAAGCGCCAGGCCGTCCGCCGGGAGATTAAATAAATCTTCCGGCAGGGCAGCAGGTAAGCCGTCCAATAGAAGCGCCAAGCCGTCTGGTGGAAGCGCGGTGTCAGATAGCGATAAGAAGGGAAGAGATGCGTAGCTTCTTCTCAGCGAGACTGTTTCCCGTTGTAGCCGCCGCCATCATATGCGCCTCGGTTATCGTAGTCTATTCCAATACCTTTACCTCGGCCTTTCACTTAGACGACTTCAGGCAGATTGCGGGAAACCCGCGCATAAGGAACCTCACCTACTTGCCGTATATACTCTTTCAGGAGCTACGCGGCGTAACCTTTCATACATTCGCCCTAAATTACCTGGCCTCCGGGCTAGACGTTACCGGGTTTCATCTGGTTAATACCCTTATACACATAATAAGCTCCATACTCTCGTACTTTGTGCTTGCCGCTACATTTACGCGCCTCTCTTGGCCCGTGCCGAGGGTAAGGGCCGTTGCATTTTTCTCCGCGCTCCTCTTCGCCCTTCATCCGGTTCAAACGCAGTCGGTTACCTATATAGTGCAGCGCATGGAGAGCCTTAGCGCATTATTTTGCCTCCTGGCGCTGCTCCTCTTTATCTTCGCCGACGGAGTAAAGCGGCTGCAATCGAAGATACTCCTCTACTTCGGCGTATTATTTACTTATGTAATGGCCTTTTACTCCAAGGAGATAGCCATTACGCTCCCAGCCCTTATCATACTCTACGACTATTACTTCCTTAGTGGTTTTGGGCTAAGAGGGCTCGTTAAGAGAGCGCCCTTCTACGCCCTGCTCCTAACGCTCCTCATCTACTTCGCCGTCTCTACTATCATCCCGCTAGGCGGTTTTGGCGACCTCAGTGACGGAGCCATCGGCTCGGATGGTCTCTCAGCCGCCGCCGGGGTCGTCTCCTCGGAAGGTGTCGCTCCAAGGGAGTCGTGGGAGAGCGCCGGTTTTAACGTGAAGGGACTGAGCCCGAGCGAGTATATGTACACACAGTTAAACGTGCTGACGTATTATATAACGCTCCTTGCGGTTCCGGTTAACCAGAATATCGATTATGATTTCCCGGTTTCAACCTCACTCTTCAAGGCCCCGAAGGTAAAGGGAGGCACCGTGCTGAATTACCCTCAGCCCCCGTCCGTGGTCTCTCTTCTTATACTGGCGTTGATCTTGTGCGCGGCCTTTTACCTCGCTCGCCACTCCGTTGGGCCTGCCACAGGCGAGGCCGAAAGCAGCAAGCTTTCTGGCGGCGTCCGGGGGACAGGGGCAGTAGCGTCATTTTTTATATTCTGGTTTTTCATAACATTATCACCTACTTCGAGCTTTATACCGATCATAGACGTTATCTTCGAGCACAGGCTTTATCTCGCCTCCCTCGGGTTCTTCGTGGTGGGTGTGCTTGCCATCGTTACTCTCTCGGAGAGGATATTCACCTCACTTGATCGCCGGGGGGAGAACGGGGCAAGTAGCTTTAGGCGATAAGAGTTACTTTAATATTCTTTTAATCTTAACTGAGTGCATTTAAAGCTAAAAAACTATCTTGACAGGGCTATTAAATATAGGTTATTTTTAATAGACTAGGTAGTGAATACAAATAAGCGATCGACCCGACGCACGGGTCTGGTGAATCTTAACGTACACAGTATACCGGGTGAAGAATGGCCAAAGAAATTAAGCAGCATCAGAACGGAAAGACTGTACTTATAGCAGAGGATCACGCCCAGACGAGAAAGTGCCTCAAGGGGCATCTGGAGGCGCTTGGTTATGTAGTGGTGGGTGCCGCATCCAACGGAGAAGAGGCGGTTTCCCTCGCAGAAGAGCACATGCCTTCGCTGGTAATAATGGACGTAAAGATGCCGAAGATGGACGGCATTGAGGCCGCATATGAGATCACGAAGGAAAATCCCGTGCCGGTGATCCTCGTTACGGGAGTATCAACAGACGAGCTTGCCAATAAGGCTGTTGAGGCAGGGGTCTTCGCATATCTCGTAAAACCCATCACAAAGAAACACCTTGAGCCGGCGATAAAGGTCGCCCTGGCGCGTTTCGAGCAGTTCCTTGGCCTGAAGGACGAAGTAAAGGATTTAAAGCAGGCCATCGAGACGAGAAAGCTCATCGAGAGGGCCAAGGGCATCGTAATGAAGCGCTGTAATATAAGCGAGGAGGAGGCCTTTAAGCTCCTTCAAAGCCATTCTCAGAAGGAGAATAAGAAGATGCACGAGATCGCCGAGTCGGTAATTTCGGCTAGCAAACTTATGTAGATATTCGATAATCGCTAGGGGAGTCCTTCACGGACTGAGAGTTTCTTGTTTGAATGACCCTTTCGACCTGAACCGGGTAATGCCGGCGTAGGGAAGCGGCTTTATATAAATTGTTTTAGAGAGATTATTCCTTCTCTCCGACAAGCCGCCTTTTAATCAGGGCGGCTTTTTTCGTCTTCATGCGCCTCGAGAGAGGGCGTCTTTGAATATAACGTGCGGGATAAGATCATGATAGTTGATACTAATCGAATAGAGAGCCTTCTGGAGAGAACCCATGCTCCTTCCACAGGGGATATAAAGAAAATACTCAGTAAGGCCGAAGAGGCCGGCGGGATAACGCTAGAGGAGACCGCTACCCTCCTAAACGCTACAGGTGAGGCGGATAGAGCTCTAATAAGGGCCGCCGCCTCAGAGGTGAAGACAAAAGTCTTTGGTAAACGTGTCGTCCTCTTTGCCCCGCTTTACCTCACTAATTACTGCACCAACGGCTGCATCTACTGTGGTTTTAGGAGCTCCAATACCGGTGTGGAGAGAAAAGCCCTTACGACGGAAGAGATAATAAGCGAGGCTCGCTCTCTTGAAGAAAAGGGTTTTAAGAGGCTCCTTTTGGTCCTCGGGGAGGACTCCAGGTGGCCGCTCTCCTATATAAAGGATGCGGTTCGTGCTATATACGCAAATACCGGCATAAGGATAGTCCACGTGAACGCCCCTCCGATGGATACCGAAGAGTTAAGAGAGCTAAAGAGCGCCGGGGTCGGCCTCTTTCAGGTCTTTCAGGAGACGTATCACAGGCCAACTTACGAAGAGGTGCACCCTACAGGTAAGAAACGGGACTACGACTATAGGATCTCGGTCATGGACCGCGCCCTTACCGCAGGCTTCGGCGACGTTGGCATAGGCTCTCTCTTAGGGCTCTACGACTGGCGCTTCGAGGTGCTCGCTACCGTTGCACACTCGTACCATCTATACGAGAGGTTCTCTGCGCACGCTCATACGATATCCATCCCGAGGTTAAAGCCCGCTACCGGGAGCCTCATGGAGGATAGGACGTTTACTGTCACCGACGACGATATGGAGCAAATCGTAAGTATTTACAGATTATCGGTGCCTTCGGCCGGAGTAGTGGCTACTACCAGGGAGTCTGCCGAACTCAGGGCGAGGCTAATAGAGTGCGGGGCTTCTCAGGTGAGTGCCGCTTCACGCACCGACCCCGGCGGCTATAACCCGAAGGACGGCGCCAAGGAGGAGACCTTAAAGCAGTTTACGACGAGCGACGAGCGCTCGCTCGACGAGGTGATGGCCTCGATTGCGAAGTCGGGGCATATACCGAGCTTATGTACGGCATGTTACCGCGTCGGCAGGGTAGGTGAGGAGTTTACGCAAATTACCACCTCCGGGGAGATGGGCCACTTTTGCGGCGCAAACGCCATACTGACCTT
Organism: Deltaproteobacteria bacterium; assembly: GCA_029262475.1. GTDB lineage: Bacteria > Desulfobacterota > GWC2-55-46 > GWC2-55-46 > JAJCZF01 > JAJCZG01. The sequence continues at coordinate 32,302 of JAJCZG010000119.1, read as the reverse complement.
AAAGGAATACTTGCTCGACGGCAGGGCCAATGGCACAGCCCCAGTATTTAACGGCTCGATTGACGACGCCCTAAGTGAAGTAAAGAACGAGGCCGTGAAAGAAGAGCTCAAGAAAAAGTTCAAAGAGCTTAAGGACGGAAAGAGGGATATTTATTTTTAGGGGGGGGTATATGCTATGAAGCTTCTACTTAACGGAGAAGAAAAGGTTTTGGCCGACGGCATATCGGTCCTTGATATGTTAAACGCCCTTGAGATAGAACGGAGGGGCATAGCCGTTGAACTAAATAGAGAGGTAGTCCCCAAGGGACGCCACGAGGAGACGCGCTTAAAGGAAGGCGACACCGTCGAAGTGATACGCATGGTCGGCGGAGGCTAATAAATTTCTACTGGAATAATGGAGGAGATAAGAGATGACGGGTGATGATACTTTTAAGATTGGCGACAGGGTCTTTCGCTCGAGGCTCATGGTCGGAACCGGTAAGTACAAAACGAACGAAGAGATGATAGCAGCCCTTGACGCCTCGGGCGCCGAGATAGTAACGGTAGCCGTACGAAGGGTTAACCTCGACAGGACAAAGGAATCCCTCTTAGACCATATAGATACTGATAAGTATACGCTGCTACCGAATACCGCAGCGTGCTTTACCGCAGACGATGCGGTAAGGACGTCGATGCTCGCAAGGGAGGCGATGGATACCGATCTCGTAAAGCTTGAGGTAATAGGGGACGAGAAGACGTTATTCCCCGATAACGAGGCGCTACTTGTGGCGGCCCGCATACTCGTTAAAGAAGGTTTTACGGTGCTTCCGTATACGACCGACGACCCGATTATGGCAAGGAAGCTCGAAGACGCGGGCTGCGCCGCTGTAATGCCGCTTGCGGCCCCTATAGGATCGGGGCTCGGCATAAGGAACCCGTATAATATACGGATTATAATGGAGACGGTCAGCGTGCCGGTGATCGTTGACGCAGGGGTCGGCACGGCATCGGACGCTGCTATCGCAATGGAGCTAGGCTGCGACGCTCTCCTCATGAATACCGGTATCGCCGGGGCCAGGGACCCGGTACGGATGGCGCGCGCCATGAACTGTGCCGTAGAGGCCGGGAGGCTCGCTTACCTCTCCGGCAGGATACCGAGGAAGCTCTATGCCACTGCTTCGAGCCCCCTGGACGGACTTATAGGTTAGTTAGATAAAAGAAAGAGGAAGACCCCTTGCACCCAATACTATTTGAATTCGGCCCGATAGTTATCCGCTTCTACGGCCTCATGTACGTTGTGGCTATCATTTCGGCTTGGATAATTATAAAGCACGAGGTTAAGAGAAAGTCAATCCCACTTACAGAAGATGAGCTTCCAAACCTCATCACCTGGTGCGTGATAGGGGGCATACTCGTAGCGCGTCTCTATTACGTCGTATTTAACCTCGACGTATATCTGGCGCACCCTGCCGAGATTCCGGCAATATGGCATGGGGGGCTTGCCATACACGGCGGCCTTATCGGCGGAGTGTCAGGGGCGTGGTTATATCTAAGGAGGAAGACGGTGCCGTTCTGGAAAATGAGCGACGCCGTGGCCCCGTCGCTAATAATAGGGCAGGCATTCGGGCGTTTCGGTAATTTCATGAACGGCGATGCCCACGGCAGGGTGACGGATATGCCCTGGGGCGTGGTCTTTCCGCTCAACACTCCGGCCGGGAGCCAGTTCCCGGGGATGCCGACGCACCCTACCATGCTCTACGAGCTCCTTTTTAACGTTACGATATTCTGCTTCCTCTGGTTCGTGGTGAGGAAGAGGGAGCATAAGGACGGCTTTATATTTGCCCTCTACTTCATGCTCTACTCGGTTGGGAGGTTTATTGTTGAGCATTTCAGGGCCGACAGCCTGATGTTCGGGCCCTTAAAGGCGGCACAGCTCGTAAGCCTCGCGCTCATCGCGTTGATGGTCGCGATAATACTATGGAAGAGGCTGTGGTCGAAGGAGGCGTAAAGGTAGATTTTAAGCTCTATCTCATAACCGACGGTACGCTTACGGACGGGGAGGGATTTGAAGAGCGCCTGGCGGAAAAGCTCAGCGCGGTTGAGAAGGCACTAAAAGCCGGTGTAAAGGCCGTTCAACTCAGGGAAAAAGCCCTTCGTGGACGCTCTCTCCTTTACGCGGCCAGTAAGCTTCTAGATATTACGAAGCGTTACGGAGCAAAGCTTTTTATAAACGACAGGCTGGATGTGGCCCTCGCCTGCGGCGCAGACGGAGTTCACCTTCCGCAGAGCGGCTTTTCGCCCCGTGATATAAGGCCTTACTGGAAACACGGCCTCATAAGCGTATCGACTCACGGAATCTCGGAGGCGAGGAAGGCAGAGGCCGCCGGTGCGGATTTTATAACCTTCGGGCCGGCATTCTTTACGCCGTCGAAGGCACGGTACGGGGACCCTGTTGGGCTAACCCCCCTTAAGGATGTAGTAGAGACCCTTACCATACCGGTCTTCGGCCTCGGCGGCATAAAGCCGGGTAACGCCGGGATGGTCACTGGTAACGGGGCTCACGGCATTGCACTTATATCCGGGATACTGGCCACAGACGATGTTGAATCGAGCGCTAGAGAATTTCTAAATAAATTGTATTAGATATAGAATTTAATTTTGCCTGTATTTATGGATATAAAGGAGGGGACCGAGATGACGAGACTAGAAAGCGCCCGTAAGGGTATTATAACTGAAGAGATGACGGAAGTGGCGCTGGCCGAAGGCGTAACCCCCGAGTATATTCGAGACCGAATAGCCGATGGAACGGTAATCATAACAAGAAATACACAGCGCACCGACCTAAAGCCGCTCGCCGTAGGCAAAGGTTTAAGGACCAAGGTCAACGCCAATATCGGCTCATCCGAGGATGTGCTCGACCCGGCTGAAGAGCTTGTTAAGCTAAGGGCCGCGATAGACGCCGGTGCCGACGCCGTGATGGACCTTTCAACCGGAGGCGACATAAACGCCATAAGAAGGGCGATACTCGCGGAGGCGACTATCCCGCTCGGCACCGTGCCGATATACCAGGCCGCCCACGACTCCGGGCTCAAAGGCAAATCTTTTGTGGAACTTACCGCCGACGATATCTTCGCGGTCATAGAAGAGCAGGCAAAAGAGGGGGTAGATTTTGTTACCGTTCACTGCGGAGTGACGAGGAGGTCGGTGGAGCGCATAAAGATCGAGGGCAGGGTAATGGGGATAGTAAGCCGGGGAGGAGCGCTCACCGCCGAATGGATGGAATTTAATAAGAAAGAAAACCCTTTATTTGAAGAGTACGACCGTCTTATTGAGATCGCAAAAAAATACGATATGTCTCTTAGCCTCGGAGACGGGCTTAGGCCGGGCTCGCTTGCCGACGCAACCGATAAGGGGCAGATAGAAGAGCTTATTATTTTAGGGGAGCTTACGAAGAGGGCCGTAGACAAGGGCGTTCAAGTTATGGTCGAGGGTCCTGGGCATATGCCGATGGACCAGATTGAGGCGAATATGCTCCTCCAGAAGAGGCTGTGTAACGGTGCGCCATTCTATGTGCTTGGTCCTCTGGTGACCGATATCGCGCCGGGCTACGACCACATAACCTCAGCCATTGGCGGGGCGATAGCCGCAAAGAGCGGTGCCGACTTCCTCTGCTACGTTACCCCTAGCGAACACCTGAGGCTCCCGACGGCCGAGGACGTTACCGAAGGCGTCATTGCTTCTCGTATAGCCGCCCACGCAGCAGACCTGGTAAACGGAGTCCCCGGTGCAATGGAGATGGACTTAAAGATGTCAAGAGCCAGGAAGGCGCTCGATTGGAATACTCAAATTGAGCTCTCGATAAACCCGGAGCGTGCAAGGGCGCTAAGGGAATCGAGCGCGCCCGGAGACTCAGACGTTTGTACGATGTGCGGTAGCCTCTGCGCCATAAAGATTACCAACGAGGCTGCGATATAATAATATAAGGCTCGCCTTCTCCGCTTCGTTTGGTTGGGGAGAGGGCGCCGGATAGTCTGCTTAGATTAATATTTATTTGTATTTCTATCTTCCCGTTTTTGATAGGGTCGCGCAAAGGGGGGGGGTAGGCGAAGATGCACCTAAAGATCAGGTATTATCGCGGTAAATTTACTGGGGTGATCTAGGGTGACGGCGCTGCTGTAGTAAAAAAGGCCGGGGCCGGCTAAGCGTGCCGCCTCATTTCGTCCGCAGGAGGAGAGACGCGAACGCAGTTCTTGCCGCACTTCTTGGCTTCGTAGAGGGCGCGGTCGGCCATATTTACGAACTGGCCAAGGTTCATGACGGTCTTCTTGTCATAAGCGGCTATGCCGATGCTTATGGTTATCTTCTTTTGAGGTATCTCGTCAAAGGAGTGCCTTTCGAGCCTCTCACGGATCCTCTCCGCCTCTTCAATCGCCCCTTCAATACTCGTAGACGGGAGGATCGCCGCAAACTCCTCGCCGCCGTACCTGGCGACGATATCGGCCTTCCTCACCGAATCCTTAAGTAGCCCTGCAATTTGCTGAAGTACTACGTCTCCGACCCTGTGGCCGTAGAGGTCGTTTATCTGCTTGAAATCGTCAATATCCATCATTATAAGGCTTAGTGGTGAATCGTAACGAGATGCCCTTGAGAACTCCTCGGCAAGACGTTTATAGAAGTAGTTATGGTTATAGATATTGGTAAGGTGGTCGGTTATGGCGATCTTCTTAAGGCGGTCCTTCTCTTTTTGAACCTCCTCGTGGATGATGGCGTTCTTCATGGCGAAAAATGATGCCTCGGCTACCGCGCTGCAGAGCGTCATCTCTTCTTCGCTGAACTCGGTTCCGCCCCTGTTGAGCTTAAGGAATATCGTTCCGAGGACCGGGTCGTCAAAGACTATCGGTATGACCATGGAGCTTGTCTCGATCTTGTCCTTGATGGAGTCCTTTACCTCTGACATCAGGGGGTGCTCGAGTATATTTCTGATGGCGAGAGGCTCCTTTGTGTCGAGCACCTTCTTTAGTTCCGGGTAGTTGTTGAGATCTACCCTCAGTTCGCTATTGGGGAGCCCCCTTGCGCTATCCAGGACAAAGCACTCATCGTAATCCTTTTTAAGGAGCAGGACCGAACAGTCTTTTGTCTGTATCGCCTCGGCTAGTTTGGTGACGATTACGTTCCTGATGTCTGCAATATTTAGGCTTGAGAGTACGGACTTTATGATTGAAAGAAGGCTCTCAAGGCGATGTTTCTCTTCCTGTAGCTCGGCGACCTCCTTCGATGAGCTTAAAAGCCCCCTTAGCCTTACGGCAAGCTCTGCATCCTCGAAGGGTTTAATCACATAGTTTTCGCCTGAGTCGCACTCCACAAGCCTGTCGGATTCGTTATTCATCGCTTCGTAGACGGTCGTCAGGGCTTCTTGAAGAGACTTGTTGACGGTGCTTATCAAGGCGAGCTGATCGGAGCCGACGTTGTTGTTTTCCACAAGGCGCGCGGCCTCCAGGCTCATGGCCTCGTGTACAGTCGTAAGGGCGCTTTGGAGGGATTTACTTATCTTTGTGATCCCGCTCATGTGGGCGGCGGTGCCGGTTGGAACCTTCTTCTCTGTCGTAAGGGTGCCTAGAACCAGACACTGCTCGAACTCTTCGGCGAGCCTGGATGCTTCCTGTAGATCGGGTGCGTAGTGGATGTCAAAACCCTCCTTGTGGGAAGTGTCAAGGGTCTTATCCGTACCATCCACAACTAGAATTTTATCGGTACTCCCGGCCTCTTTTTCAGACCTGATCTCCGTAATATCTTTTGGAGTTTCTTTTTTCATAGGTACTTTCATCGTTACAAGGACGATTGATTTTGCTCAAAATGCGATGTGAAATATTTGGTAGAGCAAAAATATCTTTACTTTAAGAGTAAAATGAACCGCAATCCATACGTATTTCTTTTAAAAATATACGTCTAGCTCGTCCTCCAAACGGCAATACTGAAGGCCGTTATAGATAAAATTAAAAAACTGGCCGGTTTATGGCTCCATTCAGGCAGATAGATGTATATTTACCGAGGAGCTGACGTCCGCCTGTATAATTATATATTTTACGGTAACGTTAATGTTAGCTGCTATATGTAGTGTTGTCAAGGAGTAAGGCCTGCTATCCTTGAGTTCTATATTGAGTGAGGCCCCGCCAGTTTTAGAGCTATTTATAGAAATAATCGACTAACTTTTTCGATCATATCAGAGTTAACCACTATATAGCTTTTGTATTAGAGTAATATGTTACAGAAAAAAGCCGCAAGGTCACAATGAAACGTGAGAGTACGGTATCTTCACTAGAAGGGCTTGAGTCCGTCATGAATTCAAGCGGCTTAAATTGACTATTATTGATGGCGTCTTAATGCCCGATTCCTGCATGAAAAACGGACCGGGGTCAAAGCCCTTATCTAGTTGATTTAATGTATGAAATATCTCACATTCTGGTTAGGCGACCCTAAACTCGTGAGTTATCTCAAAGAGCTTATGATGCGAGAGCAGTTTTTCGTATGGCTGGTCTTCAATTAGTATATTTCAGACCGGGTTGTCAAATCTCAGGATGCAGTAACGTGGTGTGTTTGAGTAGTCTGATGCGATAACTTTACTCTGTTTGACTGTAATACATATAGCATTCTTTATGCGACGTGTCAACAGAAAAAATCTGATTTTACCCAAACCTTGAGTGCCTTCAGAGTACAATCTATTACAAGAGCCTGCTCTGGAATTTAACGGTTGAAGATAAGTGTGGTTTTGATTTTTTGAGATACTCGAATGGCTTAAAATGCTTGACAAAACAATGCTAATCCCTTAATCTTTTAAATTGTCGCCGGAGTAGCTCAGGGGTAGAGCAACTGATTCGTAATCAGTTGGTCGGGAGTTCGACTCTCCCCTCCGGCTCCAATAAAAACAACCACTTGCAAGCAGCTAAGCCTTCCCTTCTTCAAAATAGATCCTAACTAAATCCTTGCCAAATCCTTTATCTTTCGATTCGCACAATCTTTAAGCTCCGGTCTACGCAAGATAGCCAAAACCTTATATCGAGCGATTTCTCCGGATATACGTTTACTGGCGAAACTCGTATGCAAATCTCTCTATCAGACGAAAGACCGGGGTATTTTAGTTCCAGAGCAAGCCGGTAACCTTTTACCGGGAGGGCACAGTCTTTTTATTGCTCTCTACCATCTTTTTCAGACACAATAATGCCAACAAGAGATACTATCAAAGCCACTGGCAGGAGTATCTGCTATAGATTCATGCACTTATAAAACTCCCTCTCTAAGGACAACTGGTTTGTCGCTATTGTACAATAAACTCAAAAATACGAAATAAAAGTTGACTCTCGCCTATAAAAAACATTACAATCTTAGCATATGCACAGCATATGCTTAATTCCTCCTGCGTTTTTAGTCTAAAAATAGTTGAAATTAGCAACATTGCATCTTATGAACTGCCTGGGAAAGTGGTTTAAGAGCAGTCGGTCGATTCTTTTGGAATCTTCTCAGGACTACAGCTTAGAGGAATTTCATGGATAAACAGTGTAATTGTCCTTATTGTCAGGATACCGGTATGGCTCCGGACACCGGCGCACATCTGCGAATTAATATCGCCAGAAATGTAATGTATTGCCTGAGATGCGGTTATGCAGGAAGGTGGGATAACGCTATCGTGCTCTCTGATGAGCTTATGGAGAATGCTCAAGCCCCCATATCCGCTGCACCAGATAGTGCACTTGCAGAGACGTCTAATACAGAGGATATGGCTGAGTCCGGAGCTAGTGAGAATCTCCAGGTAGCCTCGCCAATCGAAGTCCCGGACCCGAGCGCCATTATCATTGCAGAGGTAGGGCTCCCGGGTGAAGTTGATGAGTGCGAGGAGCTGAAGGCTCCCGAAGCAGGTCTTATCGAAGACGCTGCTGCCGAGGAGGCCGGAGAGGCTCGTGAAGAGTCGGTAGCGGATTATAACGACAACGAGGTTTCAGTGATGAGCACTAAGCGCCAGCCGATAGTAATAGAAGAATTTCGCTCCACCGGGAAAGAAACGCCAACCGCTTCGAATGAAGAAGAGTCGGAGAGGTCTGATTCCGTAAAAAGCTTTGCTTCTAGTATAATAAATATAGAGAAATTTCCTGCCGTTCTTGCTAGTGAAGATGAGTGCGCGCACTCGCGTCCTTCTTTAAAGGCTCCGGGAGAAGCCGCCACGGCGGAGCAAAGATCTCCAATCAAGATTGAAGAGTTCCCTGCCGGTAAAGTTGAGATCATACCACCTGCGGTGGTACTAGCCTCCTCTGCCGCCGAAGATGTCACGGGGGGCTCATCTGGGCGCAAAGATGAGTCTGTGACTACAGAGGCTGCCGTAGATGCCGATGATAAAGCCTGGAAGTCTGATGCCGTTGTGATAAATATTGAAAAATTCCCCGCCTCCGAGAGGAAGAGGAGAATCTCGACAAGTGATGAAAAGTCACAAGGCTTTGAAGCGGAAGAGCATTCCAGCAGGGGTATCAAAGAAAATAGCGCTCTGGCGGCAAAGGAAGCCCCTGAGCCTAAAGAGCCTTATTTTGCCGAACACAGGGTGCCTTACCTCCACGAACTGGATTCGTCCGATATGCCTGAAATGGAGGGTGAAGAGACGCTCGAAGGGACGGATAGCGCCGGGTTTCCAGAGGATTTTCTCTATACAAAGAAGAAGGGTAGACGGGATGCGCTCTCCGTGGAGCCTGGCGGCAATGGCGCAGGAGTAACGCCCATTAGCGCAAAGGTCGCTGTTAAAAGAGAAGCTTCAGGTATTGATGTTGCCCCTGCCGTCTCTTCTCCCGGCACCCCTCCGTCTAAAGACAATACCCCCGCCGTATCTCCATCGGTAAGTTCCGTTACGACTACCACAAGGAAGACCGCTTCGTGGATGGCCCCGCCCGTTAACAAGGCGGCGCCATCAAGCAGGATGAACCGAGGAGAGGCTCGATGCATAATCCTGCCGTCGACTCCGGGAGCGTACGTCCCTCCAAAGGCCCCTTCAAGGATGGACAGCAGGATCCATATCGCTCCGGCCCCCAGCAGCGTTTCAACGAAGAAGAAGGGAAGCGAGTGGGCCCACTCAGTGATATTTTATCTCTTGATAGTGTGCATCCTCGCTGTAGCGGGCCTGGTGGCAAAGCCCTATCTAAGGGATAGGTTTTACGTCAAAAATACTGACCCGACCTACATTCCATTTACCTCTGAGAAGAGGGCGCTTGCCCTGAGCGCGGCGCAGGACAAACCATCGGAGAAGGACGCAAGGGCCCTCGTTGAGCTGGTTCAGGAGGCGGAGCTTAGAAACGCGAAGCTCAGGGCTCCGGAGGACTATCTTGTTCTCTCAACCGATGCCTGGAGGGGTAAGAACTTCCACCAGGCGCTTGAAGACGTCTTTCAGGGTCTCGCGCTGGACCATGACGACAAGAAGGTCAAGGCCACACTTACACTGAGGCTAGGCACCATCTACGACGATATGAAGAAGAGTGAGATGGCCATAGAACAGTACAATAAGGCCAGCGAACTCGACCCTGACTTCTCGTGGCCTTATTACTACCTCGGCAACCTATACTCCAAGACAGGTAAGTTCAAATTGGCTGAGAGGGCCTATAAGAGGTCGATAAAGCTCGACTCCGGCTATGCCTATACCTACAATAACCTCGGAAATCTCTACAGCAAGATGGGCGAGCACCGCTCGGCCGTCGATGTTTATAAAGAGGCCCTGAAGCTTGACCCGGACTACGCCAACGGCTATTATAACCAGGGTATTATATACGGCAAGATGGGCCTGCTTACCGAGGCTGAGCAGGCATACAAGGAGGCTCTGCGTTCCGACCCGAAACATGCCTATGCCTTAAATAACCTCGGTATCCTCTATGAAAAGGTAGGCAGAACGAAAGAGGCGGAGAAGTCATATAAAGAAGCCCTGAAGATTGATCCCGAGCACGTCAACGCCAGATTTAACCTGAAAAAATTCTATATGAAAGAGGATAAGAGCGCTAAAGAGTAGCAGTCTTCGGCTACTCTTTGTATCGTGCTTATTTATATTAAAGATTTACTTAGTGATATTTAGTCGCCCCGGCCCTTCTTGGAGAGCCGGGGTTTTTTTGGATTGTATGTATCTAATAAGGTGAGGGAGCGAAGCCATTACCCGGAGAGAGTGTGAATGGGAGGCCGGGGAAGGGGTTTTTTTATTAGCTGCCCGGGCCTCAAACCGTCTCCCTCATACCTTTATGATATCAAAAAAGCCTTTACCGGGTAGAAGCATCTACCCGGCAATGGCTTTTAACGTGCCTATGAAATCTCTATTGAAATAAAAGTTATTTTGTATTTTCGTCTATCATTTTTATGAGCGTATCAGCCACTACATAACCGGGTATGAGGGTTCCGTTCGGGAGCACTATGCCGGGGGTGCCGTTAATGCCGAGGCTTTTAGCGAGCGTTATGGTCTTGTCCACATCGTCGGTATCGCACTCAGGCTTCGGGAGCTCTACGCCGTTAAAGGCGTCGTCGAGGAGTTTAACGGACCTTTCGCAGACTATCGCCTTGCTCTTAGCATATGCCGCCGGGTGCATGGCGAGCGGGTAGAGTTTGATGTAGAAGGCGATATCCTTTCTTTTTGAAATGATCGTCTTTATCTCGTTGTGAAGTTTTTTACAGTACGGGCAATCCGGGTCGTCGAATACGATGACCTTAAGCGCAGCATTCGGGTCGCCCATCACCACGGCGTCGGCAAGGGGTATTGTTGATGTATCAAGTTTCTTCGCTTCCGGCTGCTTTCCAATATTCTCAAGCGGTGTGAAACGCCCTTCGACGAGGAATTGCTTTGCGAAGTCGACGTAGGCAGCCATCTCTTTACCGTTCTTCTCGATGGTCACATCCCATAGACCCTTAATGGGGCTCATCTTGACGCCGGTCACCTTTGCGCCGAACTTCTCGGTTTTAAGGAGTTTATTCGCCTCGTCTATATCAAGGGTATGACAGCTTGTGCAGTCTTCAGCGCACCCGGCACCGGTAAAGGCTTGCGAGGAAGGTGCGAGGGCCGCCATAAGCGTTACGAGTAAGAAGAATAAGAAGATTGGCAGGGCTTTGCGTATCATATTTTAGATCCTTTCAAAAGTTAGTGGTTCAAGGAATACCTTATAACCTATGGGTAGTAGCTCCAGACTACGATTCGCTGGAGCATGAGTAGTCTGAGGAGTCCAACTGTTTAAAGAGCCGGAGGACGTAGGCCGCACCGCCACTCCCTGAGTAGTGGCTTCCGAAGAGCTCGCTTCCGTCCACTCTCCAGTTCTTATATGGATAGTGTAATATCTTTTTATCGGCAAGTCTATTATTAAAGTAAAGGCAAATCTCGTTACCGTCCTTTACGACGGCCATATGTTTGAGTGTTTTTTTGCCCTCCGGTGAAGCGTACGAGGAGGCAAAATAAGGGTTTTTTAGTGTAATAGTATCGGTAGTACCGGTATCGGCCCTTACTGCCCTGAAGTTAACTTCTCCGGTGTTGGTAATGGATATACGCGCCCCTCCGTGCTTACCCCCAAGCACTTCCACGTCATCTTGCGGAGTTAATTTGTAGACCGGAAGGTATGTCCACGAGACAAAGAAGTTCCCGAGCTCTGCCGCCTCCACGCCGCCGCCCGACCTGAAAGGGTTCTCCATGATATCGTCCTCTGTGTAGATATGCGTGGCTTTACTCGGAAATGAGCTGAGGCGCTCGCCTAGCATGAGGTCGAGGGCGATATCCGCTCCGAGTGCAAACCTCAAACCTTCGCCGGGAGTAAAGTTCATATATAGCTTTCTCGACGGGTCATTCGCGGTAAAATCTTTTATCCTGTAATAGTGTGAGTCGAGGAACTCCATGCCGTCTGAGACCTTGTTATTCGCTATAAGGGTATTTTGCAGGTTCCAGAAGAAGATAGCTGCGAGGGCGGCACTGATAAGCGGTTTTTTTATCTTCTCCTTAAACTTTGCGCTCAGGAGTACGGCCACAAGGATTATGAGCGCGGCATTGGGGAAGTACTGGTAACGCGGCTGGCTTATGAAGTATTCGAGCGAATTGGAATGCATCCTTCCGAGCGATATTATAAATAGGTAGGAGAGGGCGATGGTAGCGATTATCGCGGCGGTAGCCCTCGTCCCCTTTACCGCCCTTAGTGATGCCGCAAGAAAGACGACCGGTATGAGCTTTATGATATTTATCGTGGTAAATATATCCTCAGGCATCCGTATGTAAACGATATCGGAGAGGTCGAGCGTAGCCGTCATGCCGGTATTTATGATAAAAGAGCTCTGCCATAAGTTAACGAAGAGCGCCTTAACGGCAAGGCCAATATTTGATAAGGTAGTGAGCTCTCCCATGCCCATCTTGTGGCTTGTAGTCGTAAGAGAGGTGCCGAAGAGTGTAACCAACATATAAGCGATGTAAGCGGCAATTGCGATTAGAGCAGTAGAGTAAATGGTCCGCCGGGGCGCCGCTTGCCCGTCGCGTCGCCAGTTAAATAAAACTATGCCTGCTACGGCGGCGGGCCCGGCTACCGCCGGTTCGTAGAGGAGGAGCGAGGCGAGAGAGAATAGAACCGCATATATGAAATACGCCCTCTCTCCTGTGACTGAGTATCTCCTGGCAAGGAGGATGGCGGCGAAGAGGAGTGCTCCGCCGGTAATAATATATATATGATAGGTCCAGACGACGGTATCGAATTGGCTCTGGAGCACTATGAAGATGAGCCCCGTTATGAAGGCCAGTCCCTTTTCGGCTGTGAACTCCTTAACGATAAGGTAAATAAGAAAGGCCGTTAGAGTGTGGAGCGCGATATTGAGCGTATGAAAGGCCAGCGGGTTGAATTTAAAGACGAGAAACCGTAAATACATCAGTAGGTGGGCAAGAGGTTGGAACCTCGGGTCGCCCATTATTTCAAAGAGAGAGATCCTCCTGAGCGTATCGATGGTTACCTGGTCGAAGGAGTTGAAGAGCTCGGCGATTAGCCAGTAGTCGCTCCTGAAAATATTGCCGGTTGTGGAGTGAAAGGCCGTAAATGCGACGAGAGCGTAGATGATGACGGTTACGCCTGCCGCTCTCCTCGCGGTTAGTAGACCCTTCTCCATAAAGAAGAGCGCCGTAAGAGCAATTATTAGTAGCGCGAATGCCAGAGCCCACTGATAAGGCGGCAGCGAGTTTAGCGAGCTCCACGTCGTATAGGCGACTGTGATGGCAAATATAGCTCCTACCGGCGCGGTGAAGCGAATCGCATTTGTATAGTCTTTATTCAATTAATCTCTCGCTACGCTTATTTGAGCTTTCCGCACCCGCCCCTGGCTTCGTCGAGCATCAGGAAGAGGTCGGCAATGTAAGAGGATGCGCCCTTTCCGTAGTAGTGCGGGCCAAGGAGCTCCGTGCCGTCCGCACGCCAGTTCACGTACTCCGACGTAAGGGTCACCGAATCGCTAATCATGTCAAAGTATTTGAGGCAGATAACGTCCCCTTCTTTTACAAGGGTAACTTCGAACCAGTCGTTATAGCCCTTTAGCAAGTATGACGGGTGGAAGCTTAACTCCTCTACAGCGCCGGTTTCGACGTTAACGAGAGCAAGTTTTATGACCCCGTCGAGGGTGGTCGTAATGCGCGGGTAATTATTCTCTGAGCCGATGACGACTATATCCTTCCACGACTCGGCCTGCTTGAAGAAGCGGAATGTCCACTTGACGGTAAAATCGCCGAGTGTCGGAGAAGGTACTGCGCCCGCCATGTAGGATGGGTTCTTCCTTAGACCGCGCTCGTCGTAGATATGCGTCGCAAGGCGTTTATACCTGGTGACCGCTCCTCTGTGCATTATCTCCAGAGCAATATCGGAGCCGAGGAAGAGGCGCCCCTCGTTAAAGGGGATGTAGTCGATAAATACTTTCGCCTGAGGGTTGGAGGCCGTAAATGCCTTTAGCTCGTAGTGGGGGGCGTCCAGGAAGCGCATATTCCTATCGACGGCGTTATTCGCCATCTGGGTATTCGAGGTATTCCAGAAGAAGATGGCCGTTAGTATTATGAGTATTATCCACCTTGCGCTTTGCTCACCGTATTTCCGGTAGAGGAGAATGCCTGAGGCGAGCAGGATGGCCGCGTTCGGGAAGTAGAAGTAACGGGACTGGGAGGTAACGTACCTTATCGAATTGGAGTGGACCCTTCCAAGCGCTATTACCGAAAAGTAGGAGATTCCAATAAGTATCAGCAGTAGGGCGAAGTAGCGGTTCTTCTTGTCTGCGCGCATGAGCGAGAAGAGGGCGAGCGACAGGGCCATTATGACTACAGCAGTAAAACTCGTAATTAACTCTTCCGGCGGATGAATGTAGATTATCTCTACGATATTTAGCTCCGCCGTAATGCCAATGTTTTCAAGGTAGATGGTATGCCAGAGGCTTTTAAAGAGCGCAACGAGCCCCTTTAAGATATTATCAACGGTTATGAGGTCTCCGCCGGAGACGACCTTGTGTGCCCCTTCTGTAAGCGACAAGCCGAATAGCGTAACACCTGCGTATAAAATATATACTGCTGCGGCTCCGGCTCCGGCAATAATAAGCCGCTTCTTATCTACCCCTCCATCTTTGGTTAAGAAGGCCGCGCCGACCATTAAAAAGAGGAGGAGCGGGATGGCTATCGACGGTTCGTAGAGGAGGATGGAGACTATTGACAGGAGGGCCGCTATGTAGATAGAGACTGCCGTCTCACCGTCTATGTAGCGCTTTGTGAGGTTAACGGCGGTGAGGAGCAGTATGGAGCCGAGTATTATATAGATATGATAGGTCCAGACAACGGTGTCGAAGTGGCTCTGGAGGACTATAAAAAGAAGCCCGAATATGAAAGAGAAGGCCCGGTCTCGCGTGAAACGGTTAAGGGCGCCGTATAGGGCAAAGCCGGTTACCGAGTGGAGAGTGATATTAAGGAGATGAAAGAGTAAGACCTCGCTACCGAAGGCAAGGTCTCTGAAGTACATAAGGAGGTGCGCGGCGGGCTGAAAGCGCATATCTCCGAAGATTTCGAAGAGCGAGAGCCTCTTTGCGGCATCTACGGTCAACTCCGAAATGCTATTAAATAAGAGAGATATCTGCCAGTAATCACTCCTGAAGATATTGTGCATCGTGGGGTGAAATACCAGGAGTGCGGCTATGATGTAAAAGGTGAAGACCGTTAGCGAAGTCTTTACGGGGGACGCTTTTAGTGGCGGCGCGTTAAGTGAGAAGTAGATACCCGCTGCGCCAGCCGTAAGGAGAAGGCTTATCCCCCACTGAAGAGGGGATAGAGCGTTAAAAGAAGTTACGACCGTATAGAGCGCGAAGCACGCGACAGCGGCCCCGAAGTATTTTATGGAACGAGCGCTTTTAAAGAGCGAATCTATCACTTACTGTAAATCCTTTTTCCCGCCAGGCACTCCGTTGTCGTCCCGGGTGCCGTCATTAATCTATATGAATTAGGGCTGTTAGTTCGGCAATATACGGCAGCCAGGCATCTTTTATCCGTAGCTCCGAGCCCGCCGTCTCCTCCTTTGCCCCGCTTTGTTTTATATTTTAACCGTAAAGCGCCGGTGGAGTCAAAAGAGTTAATCTATAAAAGGTCTTTTTTATTCGGTGTGGACGGACGAGCTCTGCGGTGAAAAGGTCTGTAACCGTACGAGACGGGCAAGGCAGGCGCGTCTCGCATTCGCCCGGATCCTCGGGCGGAGCCCTTAGGGCTTTTTTAGTCCTTAAGGTTAAGAACGTCGTGCATGTCGTAGAGCCCCCTTGGTTTTTCCACTAGCCATATGGCGGCCTTTACCGCACCGTTGGCGAAGGTATCCCTGGACTGGGCCTTATGCGTAAGCTCGATGCGCTCTCCGGGTGTGGCGAATATTATTGTATGGTCGCCGACTACGTCGCCGGCGCGAAGGGTTTGAATGCCGATCTCTTTTGTCTTGCGTTCTCCTATGATGCCCTTTCGGCAGTAAACCGCTGTTTCATCAAAATTCCTCGAAAGGGCTTTAGCCGCCTCCTCGGCTATGCGGATGGCCGTGCCTGAGGGGGCGTCTTTTTTGTGGCGGTGGTGTGTCTCGACAATTTCTACGTCGTAGGGGTCGCCAAGAGCGGTAGCGGCTGTGTTTACGAGCTTTAAGAGCAGGTTTATGCCAACGCTCATATTCGGGGCCATCACGATGCGCGTCTCCTTGCCCATCTTCTTAATCTTGTTTCTCTGCTGCTTTGAAAATCCGGTCGTGCCTATAACTATCGCCTTATCTGTCTCGACGGCGTACTCCAGATGATGCATGGAGGCCTCCGGAGATGAAAAGTCTATTATAACGTCGGAGGTCTTAAAAGCCTTTTTGGGGGTGTCCTTGGCCTTTATGCCGATCTTTCCTGTGAAGGCGGCCTCACCGGGGTCCTTTCCTATCAGGCTCGAACCCGGCCTCTCGCTTACTCCGGCTATCTCAATGCCTTTTGCTTCGAGGACGCTCCTTATGAGAGCCTGTCCCATCCTTCCGCCCGCACCGACTATGCCCGCTCTTATCATATCCCGCTCCTTTTTTCTCGGAAGACTTTACTTAAAGTATGCCGTATTCCCTGAGCGCGTCTTCGACGGCCCTTCTGCCGCTCTCGCCGATATTTACCAGCGGTAGCCTGAATTCTTCGGTTATCTTTCCCATCATCGCAAGTGCGGTCTTCACCGGCACCGGGTTCGTTTCGACGAACATGGCGGCTGATAACGGTAGGAGCTTTTCGTGGATCTTCCTCGCCCCTTCCTGGTCTCCGGAGAAGAATGCCGAGCACAGGCTGCTCATATCCACCGGTGCGATATTCGATGTGACGCTTATTACTCCCGAGCCTCCGATGGAGAGGAGCGGCAGGGTCGATGCGTCGTCACCTGATAGCACGATAAATCCGTCCTTTGAGAGGCGTATCGTCTGGCTTATCTGCTCCATATTGCCGGTCGCCTCTTTTATGCCGATGATACCAGGAAGCTCCGAGAGGCGCGCCGTCGTCTCCGAAGAGAGGTTTACCGCAGTCCTCACCGGTACGTTATAGAGGAATATCGGTATGTCGCATTCCTCGGCCACGGTCTTGAAATGTTCGTAGAGCCCGGCCTGCGAGGGCTTATTGTAGTAAGGGGTTATGAGGAGAGCAGCGTCTGCGCCTCCATCGGCCGCGTGTTTCGTGAGCTTTATCGTCTCGCGGGTAGAGTTCGAGCCGGCGCCTGCAATGACCGGCACCCTCCCGGCGGTCGTCTCTACGGTTATATCGATTACGCGGTCGTGTTCTTCGTGCGTTAAGGTCGCGCTCTCGCCGGTTGAGCCGCAGGGCACCAGGCCGTTTATGCCAGCCGCGATCTGCTCTTCTATATAGTTACGTAACGCCGCCTCGTCAACCTCGCCGTCCTTAAACGGTGTTACGAGAGCGGTAAATGCGCCTTTAAACATGGTCTTCCTCCTGATCTTCTATACCGAAGCCGTACCTGTAAATACCTCTTCGGCAGGCCCGGTCATATACACTCTTCCGTCTTCTTTGCTTAGCTCAATCGAAAGCTCCCCGCCGAGGAGCTCCACTACTGCTTTACGGTTTATAAGTTTTTTAAGATTCGCCGCAACTACGCTCGCCGATGCCCCGGTGCCGCATGCGAGTGTCTCTCCCGCGCCGCGCTCCCAGACGCGCATCTTAATGCGGCGGTTATTAACGACCTCTACGAACTCCACATTCGCCCTGTTGGGGAAAAACCTGTGTGTTTCAATTAGCGGACCGTACTCCGCGACCGGGAAGTTCGCGACGTCGTCGACGAATATAACGCAGTGCGGGTTCCCCATTGATACGCAGGTAATTTTAAACTCTTTACCTCCGGCTGCGAGCGGGCGGTCAATGACCTCTCCAGACGTTTTTACGGGTATCGACGGGCCGTCTAGTACGGGCACGCCCATGTCTACCCTTACGAGGCCGCCGGGTGCCTTCTCCGGGCGCATTATGCCTGCGAGCGTTTCGATATCGAGGGCCGTCTTCTTCGATAGCTTCCTGTCCCAGATATAGCGCGCAAAGCAGCGGATGCCGTTACCGCACATCTCCACTCTGCCGCCGTCGCCGTTATATATATCCATCCTGAAGTCGGCCTTCCTTGACTTCCTAAGTATCAGGGCCTGGTCAAAGCCTACGCCGAATCTTCTGTCGCCGAGCTTTATGATAGCCTCTTCAAGCTTCGGTATGGACTTTTTTGTAAGGTCAAGGACGATGAAGTCGTTTCCAATACCGTGCATCTTTGTGAACTCTATCTTCACTGTGCCCTCTTAGCGGTAGTCTTTTTAGCGGCTGCTTTCTTTACCGGTTTTTTTACCGACTTCTTTATACGCGGCAGCGCTTCTCCGTTTATAAGGTCTTCGAACTCCTCGCGCTTTCTTATGACGCTAAACTCCTTACCGTCAACCATCACCTCGGCTGCGCGCCTTCTGGAATTATAGTTGCTCGACATGGTAAAGCCGTAGGCCCCGGCGCTCTTTACGGCGAGGAGCGCGCCTTCCTTTAGGACCGGCAGGCTGATGTTTTGCCCCAGGAAGTCGCCGGTCTCGCATATTGGGCCGACTACGTCGGCCAGTATCGTCTCGGAACCTGCGGCGGGCGAAATAACCGGCTCTATGGCGTGATATGCTCCGTAGAGGCTCGGCCTCGTAAGGTCGTTCATAGCGGCGTCCACGATGACAAAATTCTTTTTAGAACCCTGTTTCGTGTAGAGGACTTTAGTTGCGAGTATGCCGGCGTTACCGACCATCGAACGTCCCGGCTCGAAGATGAGGGTTACGTCAAGTGCCTTCGTCTCCTTTATTATAGCCTCGCCGTAGTCGCTCGGGTGAGGGGGGGTCTCCTCGTCGTACCGGATGCCGAGGCCGCCGCCCATGTCGAGGTATTTGATATTGACCCCCTCTTTTCGGAGTTTCTTTATAAAGGATTTAACCTTCTTAAGGGCGTCGACGAAGGGTTCGATCTCGGTAAGCTGCGAGCCTATGTGACAGTCCACCCCGATGAGCGAGAGGTTTTTCAGGCTCTTCTTAGCGTAGAGATATTCCTTAAAAGCCTCATTGGTCTCTATGCCGAATTTGTTCTTCTTAAGCCCGGTCGATATATAGGGATGCGTCTTCGGATCGACATTAGGGTTTATCCTTATCGCCACAGGGGCCTTGGTCTTTAGCCTCCTTGCGACGCGGTTTACGGCTTTAAGTTCTCCGGGGCTCTCTACGTTAAACATGAGTATCGAAGATTTTAAAGCGTACTCTATCTCGTCTTCGTTCTTGCCTACCCCGGAAAAGACAATCTTTGAGGGGTCGGCACCGGCCTTAAGGGCCCTGAAGAGCTCGCCGCCAGAGACGATATCGAAGCCCGAACCCTCTTTAGCAAAGGCGTTAAGGACCGAGAGGTTCGAGTTAGCTTTTACCGAATAGCATATTATATTCGGCACGCCTGCGAAGGACTCCGTATATGCCTTGTAGTGGCGTCTGAGTGTCTTTAGACTATATATATATATAGGGGTGCCGCATTCTTTGGCGATACGTGAGACGGGCACATCTTCCGCGTATAGGTTTTTGCCTTTGAAGTTAAAGTAGTCCATAGTGCGTCTTCTTTCTATCTGCTGATCGGTTAAATCCAGTCCTCAGGGGCTTCATCCATCCTCAAAAGTTCCTTCGGGGTCATCTCGGGCGGAAAGATATCCGTTTCCTCCTCTTCGGAGCCCGCCCCGTTACCGTCCGGAGTAGCGTCAGGTAGCGCGTCAGGCTTTACCGCTTCCTCCCCCGGAGTCTCTCCTGTAGTAGTCTCTCCGGGCGCGGTCACTTCAGCCGTTGGTAAAGCTTCTTTAAGCTTAACAGGCTCGGTCCTTAAAGGAGGTCTCTCCGGAGGAGCTTTTTTGCCGCACCCGGAGATGAACGGAGTGAGCGTCATTACAAACACAACGGCTATCGTAGTAAGAATATGGCGCATCCTCTCTAACCCTCCTTCTCGATCTGTTTAAGGCGTTTTTTTACCTCGGTAAGGGCCGTCCCTCCGAAGACCTTCCTGCTGTTTAAGGAGTGCCTGGGCGTAACGACCTTCTTTATATCATCATCGAAGAGCTCCGAGAAGGAGCGCCACTCATCTAGAGTAAGGTCTTCGAGCGTCTTACCCTCCTTAATGGAGTAGGCGACGATCTTCCCGGTAATCTCGTGGGCTTCTCTAAAGGGCATCTCACGAGCCGTAAGGTAGTCGGCGGCGTCGGTGGCGGTGAGGAACCCTTCCTTTGTCGCCTCGATCATCTTTTCAGCGTTTATCTTCATCTCCAAGAGCATGGGGCTCATTATTTCGAGAACCGCCTTCACCGTATCCACGGTATCGAAGAGCGGTTCCTTATCTTCCTGCATATCCTTATTGTAAGCGAGCGGCAAACCCTTCATCATCGTAAGTAAGGTCATAAGGTTGCCGTAGACCCTGGCGGTCTTTCCTCTAACGAGCTCCGGGATATCCGGGTTCTTCTTCTGCGGCATAATAGAGGAGCCGGTGGAGAATGCGTCCGAGAGCTCTATGAAGCCGAACTCGCTCGTCGCCCATATGATGAGCTCTTCGCTCAGCCTCGATAGGTGCATCATTAGCATCGCAGAAGCGGAGACGAACTCTATGGCGAAATCCCTGTCGCTTACCGCGTCGATGCTGTTATTTGTTATCTCCGAGAAGCCGAGCATCTTGGCGGCGTACTTCCTGTCGAGCTTATACGGGCTCCCGGCGAGCGCACCGGAGCCGAGAGGGAGGCGGTCGGTTCTCGTTAGCGCCCCGGTAAATCTTTCTTCGTCTCGCGTAAGCATCTCAAAGTACGAGAGCATGTGGTGGCTAAATAGGACGGGCTGGGCGCGTTGAAGGTGCGTATAGCCCGGCATTATGCACTCGATATTATCTTCGGCGACCTTTACGATGACCGATTTAAGTGTCTTTAAGAGAGTGAGTATCCCTTTAATCTCGTCCTTTAAGTAGAGCCTGATGTCGGTTGCTATCTGATCGTTTCGTGAACGCCCTGTGTGGAGCTTACCGCCGAGCGGGCCGACGAGTTCGGTAAGGCGCGCCTCGACGGCCATATGGATATCTTCCTTATCCGCTGTAAGGGGGAGTTTCCCCCTGGAAATTTCCTTACTAACGGTCATAAGGCCGCTAATTATCTTCTGCGTCTCTTGCTTCGAGAGTATCCCTGCCTTTTCAAGAACGAGCGCGTGCGCCACCGACCCCTTTATGTCGTCGCCGAAGAGCCTCTTGTCAAACGAGATGGAGGCGTTGAATTCGTCGAGGAGCTTACTCGTCTTCTGGCTAAAGCGCCCGCCCCAGAGCTTTTTTTCATTCTTTTTGGGCATCAGTCGTCCATTCCTTCGATTATTAGCGCGTAGAGGAGCGGGAACATTATCTCGTGGTGTCCCGTAAGGCTATACCCCTTGCCCCCGTGCTGCGTCGGCCTCCTTACCACGTTGGTTAGCGGCCTGTAGTGCTGTATGAAATCCATATTCGCGGTTGTAAACTTTTCCACCACGTGTCCGAGGTTCCTTACTACGGTTATCGCCTTAAGGAAGACCTCCGGCATGAGCACCGCGGAGCCGAGGTTTATATAGACCCCGCCTTCGAGCGTGCTCACGACCGAGCAGAAAATTTTAAAGTCAACGGTAGTAGCCTCGCCCGTCTTCGCGCCATTCATCTGCGGGTGAATATGGACGATGTCGGTACCCATCGCCACATGCACCGTCACAGGGATATCCAGTCTCACGCCGGCGGCGAGGATGGATTTGTCCTTGTACGGAAAGTTCGAAGCCTCTATCATCTCCCCGACCGCTCGCCCTAAACCCTTCTCAGGGGCGGCGTTAATAGCGTCGTTAATGAGCCCGCCGGTCTCCTCGGCCATGCCGAATGCGCCTTCGTCAAGCTCCGCGTCAACGTCCTCTGATGTCGAGCCGTTAAAGGCCGTCTCGAAGTCGTGGACGATGCACGAGCCGTTAAAGGCGACGGAGTCGAGGTAGCCGCGCTCCATAAGGTCTATTATAAGCGGCCCGAGGCCGACCTTTATAACGTGGCCGCCCATGCCGAGCGTTACGGTCTTCTTATTCTTCTTGGCACTTATAACGGCGTCGGCGACGGCTTTAAGGTTCTTTGCGCCAAGGATATTCGGTAGCCCGTCCATGAAGGACGAGAAGCTTACCCCCTTTTTCGGGACGCTTGCGAAGTCGTCGACCGAGACCTTGCTCGTTCTTCCTTTTACGGAGTAGGTCTTTATACCGGAGGTGTCGAGCGGCTTGTATTTCATCGTTATCCCTTCCCGCAGTTACCGAAGAGCATTTCATCAACGAGACGGCAGAGGATATGTATCACCGTGATGTGCACCTCCTGTACCCTCGCCGTAGTCTCGGTCTCAACGTTTAAGAGTATATCCGATAGTGGCGCTAGGTCGCCGCCTCCCTTTCCGGTAAGGCCTATGACCTTAATGCCGATCTCTCTAGAGGCCTCCACGGCCTTTATGATATTCGGTGAGCTGCCGCTCGTGGATATGGCGATAAAGACGTCGCCGCTGCGGCCGAGGGCCTTAATCTGTTTTGAAAATATCTCGTCGAAGCTGTAGTCGTTGCCTATGCTCGTGATATTGGAGGTATCGGTCGTTAGGGCGAGCGCCGGGAGCGGCGGCCTCTCAATCTCGAAGCGGTTTACGAACTCTGCGGCCATATGCTGGGCGTCGGCTGCAGAGCCGCCGTTACCGGCTATAAGGAGCTTGCCGCCGGAGTTAAAGGACTCTACTATTGCCTCCGCCGAGCGGAGCACAAGGGAGTTATTCTCTTCATTAAAGAAGAGTTCCTTTGCCGCTATGCTCTCCAGGACTGTTTTTATTATTATATCTCTACCCATTTTGTCCTTCAGAATGAAAATTAATACTAAATATTATCCACAAGGGCCTTTGGTGTCAAGGGTTTAAAGGGGTTTTTCTACCGTAATGACTAAAGAATCGGCTTTGCGGGTGGCTTTGGAGTGATTTGCGTCTATAAAGGGCTCTTGATGGCTGGAAATGACCCCTTATTGTCGACTTATGAAAAGGTACGGCTTTCGACCGGCCCCTACTCAGTTGAGGAGGGGCCGGTAAAGTTCTTTTACAGAGGCCTTCTGTGAGCCCTGTCTATTATCGCCCTTAAATGCCGGGCTAGATATGTACTTTGTCTTCGTCTAAAAGTATCTCTTCTCCTCCGGCCTTGTACCGCATTATACGGACCCTGTGCATGGGGATGTCGCCGTTTATCTCCTTCGTCTCGATATAGGTAGTGGGCTTGCCGTTTACCCATGTGCCGCTATTGGCGTAGATGAAGGCGGGAGTAGTAAAGTCAACGCCTCCGGCTTGCGGCTTTTCGTACTCTTCGTATGAGGCGTTATAGCGCCGCAGGCTTACTTCGTGGCTATGGCCGAAGATAGCTATCTTTACCGGGCCGTCTAATTTAAAGTGAACGGCCTCGGCGGTCTTAAAGAGCTGAATAAAGTCAGCGTACTGGGCGTAATCCCTGGTGATGCCGATATCCGGCCTGTAGTCTGCCCATTTTTTATAGATATCCTTAAATATTTCGGCGACCTTCGATGACTTAATCGTATTAGCGTAATTGTCCACGCCGTTCATCTCTATAGGCGAAGCTCCAGTTAGACCGGCCGCTTCGGCCAGGGCCTCGTAGACGGCCTTGGCGCGCTTCTCTCCCTCCATCAGGTCCTTTATGCCGTCGGCGAGGGCGCTTACGTAATCGGTATCCTCGCCGGTCTGCGACATCTTATAGGCTAAAGCCCTCGTCATGAAATAACCAAGTGGGAGGGAGTGGGCGGTACCGTTACTGAACGGGTCAGGGGCGTTAAAGAGGCCGTACTTATTTCCGTGTTCGGCGATAAGGTAGCCAATAGGGTCTTCATACGCCCCAAGCCCCGGAGATGTACCTTTGTAGACGACCCCGGGGATGATACCCTCCAGGATATCCTTTGTTAGGAGCATATCGTGGTTTCCGGGGAGGTAGATGAGCTTCTTATTCCCTGTAGCTATCTTCTTGAATGCGGTGATGGCCTTGTCGTTATAGTCGGCTATCTTCTTAAATCGTTCAACTGCCGGGGGTTGCGTGAAGTTGGAGGGGCAGACCCAGTCGTCGAATATGTCGCCTATTACTATAAGCTCGTCAATGGAGGCGTCTTCGGAGACCATCTCCAGGAACTCTGCAAGGAGCGCTTCGCGTTCCTTATTAAACCACCCGTACCTGTGGAGCCCCCCTGACCCGTCCTGGCTCCTGGCGTCACCCATGTGGATATCGCTGATAAAAATTCTCTTCTTTCCCATATCATAATCCTTTCTTTGAAATTACGATTTAGAAGATGCGGATATCTCACTCTCCTCTGTAGGCGGATGCTTCGGAGCGCCGCCGGGAGCAACTAAATGACGCCGCTGGTTGCTTGAGCGTGAGAGGGTCTGTCTTTAAATCAGAAATTTTCCCTTCTTCTGTATGAGCGTTCCGTCCACGTATAGTTCGCCCTTTTTTCTGAGGTCTTTTATCATATCCCAGTGGATGGCGGATTTATTCGTGCCACCGGCGCGCTCGTAGGAGCGTCCGACGGCCAGGTGTACGGTGCCGCCTATCTTCTCGTCAAAGAGTATGTCTTTCGAGTAATTCTTTATACCGTAGTTTACGCCTATGCCGAGCTCGCCGAGGAAGCGTGCGCCCGGGTCGGTATTAAGGACTGACTTCAGGTACGCTTCGTTCTTGTCGGCGCGTTCGTTTACGACCTTGCCCTTCTTGAATTCGAGGCGGATGCCCGTTACCTCTCGTCCCTGGTAGATGGCTGGCATCTCGTAGTATATATGGCCCTCGGCAGAGTCCTCTACCGGGGAGAGAAATACCTCTCCGTCGGGCATGTTCCTTTCGCCGAAGCAGGGGATGGCCTTTCTCCCCTTGATGCTAAGAGTTAAGTCTGTATCTTCTCCGACGATACGGACAATTTTACCCTTGTCGAGGACGCGCTTAAGGGATTTTTCTCTCTCCTCAACGGCCTTCCAGTCTACGTTCGTAGCCCGGTAGAGGAAGTCTTCGTACTCCGAGAGGCTCATCTCGGCCTCCTGGGCTAGAGCGTTCGTCGGGAAGTTTACCAGTACCCAGCGCTTGTCGTTTACTATTATGCCGCTTATCTCGCTTAAAACCCTGCTCCTCATGGCCGACTTTGCGGGGTCGATATTCGATAACGATTTTTTGTTTAAAGGCGCGCGGATATTTACAAAACAGTCTATCTCTCTGGCTTCATGGAGTTTTGTCTCAGGAAGTTTTTTTATCTGCGCGTCGGTCGCGTGCTCGAAGAATATATTTACAGTCTCCTCAAGCCCTATGCTAGTAAGCGGGTGCCCTCCGGCCTTAAGCACTTCCCGGTAGACTTCGAGCACCAGCGGCTTGGCCGCTTCGCTCGATGCCACTATCATTACGGTCTCGCCCTTCTTAACCTTGAGCGAATGCCCGATTAAAATTTTAGCGAGTTTCTCTATCCGTTTGTCAGCCATCTCTCCTCCTGATGCGGTTAACTAAGCCATGCGATTATTTTTCTCTATTAAAAATCCCTGGTGGGTGTCTTTATCTATAAGCCTTTCGTGGATACGTTCGAGTACGGCGAACTTCTTCGGCCCCCACGGGTCTATTTGCGTGCCAGGCGGAGCGTCGCCTACCAGCCGGTGGATAACGATCTCGCCAGGTAGCCTCTCCAGACATTTAACCACGAGCTCTGCGTACTCATCAAGCGTGAGGAGCCCGAATGAGCCCTTAAGGTACTGCTCTGCAAGGCGTGTGCCTTTAATGATTTGAAGCTGGTGAAACTTTACCCCCCAGACCGGGAGAGCGGATATGAAGCGTATAGTCTCAAACGTATCTTCCTCTGTCTCTCCCGGAAGGCCGAGGATAATATGGGCGCATACCTTTATGCCCTTACCTGCGGCGCGCACTACGGCGTCGGCGAAGGCTTCCCGGGTGTGCCCCCGGTCAATTCTCGCGAGTGTCGAGTTATTTGCGCTCTGTAAGCCGAGCTCAAGCCAGAAGTCGAGAGGGTTTTTATTCGGGCCGCTCGCTCGCAAGCTTAATTCGTTAAAGAGGTCGAGCGTTTCGTCGGGTACGCAGTCGGGCCTCGTTGATACGGCCCACCCGGAGATGCGTTTATCGGTTACGGCCTCCTCGTATATTGCTCTGAGTTCTTCAAGAGGGGCGTGTGTACTTGTATTTAGCTGGAAGTAGGCGATGAACTTCTCCACCCTACGGCGTTTTTCGAGTATTTCGATGCCCTTGTCGAGCTGCTCTCTTATGGATGGGGTCTTAACATCGTAGGAGTTCGGGTAGAGCGTCTCCGGGCCGCAGTAGGCGCAGCCGCCGGTCTCTGTCTTTAGTGTGCCGTCCTTATTCGGGCACGTAAAGCCAGCGTCTATGGTTACCTTGTACGCGCCCGTGCCGTGGCGCTCTGTGAGGTATTCCTTAAGCGGGTAGTAGCGCCCCTTGAGTTCGTTTGGGCTAACCCTTTTCTTCGGCACGGTATACCCTGTATTTCTTGCCGAAGCAGACGGGGCGGTAGCTCTCTTTGGCCTGCCTGAGCCCCTCGTCACCGAGGTCTTGCTCGCGGTTAATGATATTTATCTCTTCCGGGAGCCAGGCAGCGAAGCTTTTATTTACAAATTGAGCGAGACCCCTGAAGCCCGGTACGGTCTTCTCGAAGTGCGTTATAAAACTCTTGCCGTCCGGGAGTATCTCTCCGAGGGAATATGCCACGGGCGCGGAATCGATATAGAAGACGAGACCCGAAAGATCAAGGTCGGTAAAATACGTTAGCGAGTCCCTGGCGGCCTCGTAGTCGCCGGGGTCGTCAGCGCGCCCCTCCACCCACTTCTCCAGAACCTTTTCGGCGTCTTCTACAAGCCCGGTGGTGAGGACGCGCTCTTCGCACCGGTAATTTTCGTTAAAGAGCTTAACGAGGTTACGTTTCTTATGGTACTTTCTTCCGGCGAGTGTGGCGAGGCTTTCGCGCCAGTAGATGTAGTCGAAGTTCGCCCTGTCCTCTTCGGTAGTAAAAACCCCCATAGACGAGAGCTTTGTCGCTTGAATGCACGATGCGTTCTTGACCGCCCCGAAGTTACTGAAGAGCTTACCTAGTATATCCTCTGGCGGCAAGCCGAAGGGGAGCATAAAGAAATTTACCCCGCTGTCAGAGCCCGTAAAGACTAATTTATCTCCGGGGAGCCTTGTCACCCGGTAGTTATGCTCCTTACGGAAGAGGAAGATATTGGCGAAGGTAAACTCCGATATACCGCTCGTTACCTCCTTAAAGAGAGGATCGAGTGCGGCCTTCATATCTATCGTTATTTCTTCGAGTGCAGGGTAATCTGGTATCATGATTATAGTTTTGGTCCGTTAAAAGGGGTTTGTCCCCATAAAAGTGCTACACTATACCAGCTTTTTTCTTTAATATCCAATTTATCTATTGTGTTTCCGGGTGAGAGCGGCATGGAGGTTTTTATCTATTCCGAGTGAAGCGGGTAAGTTCGCTCAGGTAGGAGCGCGCCCCTGCCGTATCGGACGGCTCAGGCGCCCACGGGGCGAAGTCCTTATCCGATATGGCGATGTACGGGCCGTCCTTAGCCTCAAAGAAGACGGTCCCTTCCTTAAGTGAGACAATCGTATGCCAACTGCCAGGCGCGAATTCCACACCGCGAACCGGCCCGCCTGCGTCCATTACGACGATCTCTTTAATGCTACCGTCGTCGTTAAAGAGGATGGCCGCCCCCCGGCCCTTTAAAATTATAAATACTTCGACCTTTGGCGGGGTAAAGTGGCGGTGGGGCCGAATGTAGCTCCCGGGCTGGACGGCATTTAGCATCCTCTGGAGCGGGTCCGGCAGCTCGTGAAAGTTATGGTTCATCCTGAGCCTTGGGTTCTCCTTCGCCAGGAGGGTGGTAGCATCTATTATCTTATCGTCTATAAGTTTTATCACGTTGGCCTTGAAATCCCCTTGATTCTTGCGGTCGTTAAGTTATTTTACTTTAAGATCTCTTATTGTCAAGTGCGAGAGCCCCTTAAAACTCGCCTTCGTTGAAATAGGCCGGTAAAATAGCCTCTTATGTGAAAGTTCTGATATAATATTTATTAATAATTGATATAATAATTTATAGTTGTACCGTCGCCCGAAAGCTAAAGCAGGGCCCCGGGTTTCTCGAAACTTTATTATAGTTAATCGGTATTTCGCTGGTGTGTCTATGGTTATAAAATTTAACGCTTCCAAGGATTTTACCGTCGGCATCGAGCTCGAACTCCAGCTCGTAGACAGGAAAACTTTAGCACTTACCGGCACCTCGGGCAAGATACTCAGTGAAGTCAGAAAGGACCCGTCTCTGGCGCTCTCCATAAAGCACGAGCTGATGGACTCTAATATAGAGGTAATTACTGGCGTATCCCGAAGCGTTTCGGAGGCCGGCGCGGAACTCTCGGCGATAATAGGAAGGCTTATCGGTATCGCCGGAGAGCACAATACCCTTGTGAGTGGCGGCGGGACACACCCCTTTTCTCTTGCAAGAGACCAGAAGGTAACAGACGACAAACGCTACAACAGGCTCCTTGATACTCTCCAGTTTGTCGCCCGCCGCTTTAATATCTTCGGCATGCATGTCCACGTCGGCATCGACGGCGACGAAAAGAGCATATACGTAATGAACCGCATGCTCTATTACCTCCCGTATATACTTGCCTTGTCCGCCAATTCGCCATTTTGGGAGGGGGAAGATACAGGGCTGAAATCGTACAGGATAAAGGTCTTTGAGACCCTGCCAACGGCGGGCATACCCTTTTATTTTCAAGACTGGGATACATATACTCGTCTCGTCGAGAGTTATATAAAGACCGGCACCATAGAGACGATACGTGAGATATGGTGGGATATGAGGCCTCACCCGGACTTCGGCACCGTCGAGGTGCGTATATGCGACACCCCCTCGTCTCTTAAAGAGGTAATGGCCATAGCCGCACTCATTCAGGCGCTCGCAAAGAAGTTCAGCGACGAGTTCGACCGTGGCATAATATTTCAAAGGCTTCCCTCTGCGGTTATAAGGGAGAATAAGTGGCGTGCCTGCCGTTTCGGCATCGATGGAGACCTCATAAGCCCCGACGGCGAATCCACCTATGGGCTCGGACGCGCCATAAGGGGGCTTTGCGACTCGCTTAAGGAAGAGGCCGCCTTCCTCGGCTCCACCGAAGAGCTTGGTTACGTAAATGATATTCTCGGCGGCGGGTGCGGGGCTTCCAGGCAACTCAAGCTATATAACGAAAACGGAAAGAATTTTAAGGCGGTTGTAAAGAATTTGGCTACGAATCTGGCGGAAGAGGTTGGGGTTATGGGGGGCAAAGTATGAAGGGTGTCATCTCCGCCGGGCACGAGCTTACGGCAAGGGCCGGGGCCGAGATGCTCCAAAAGGGTGGAAACGCCTTCGACGCGGCGGTCTCTGCGGCATTCGCGTCATTTGTCTGCGAGCCGACGCTTACGAGCCTTGCCGGCGGCGGCTTCATGATGACGAGGCAAGAGAGCGGCGAGGCCCTTCTCTACGACTTCTTTACATCCGTACCGGGTAAGAAGGGGGCGGGGGGCAAAGGTAACGGCGAGGTCAACTTTTACGGGCTGGATGTGGATTTTGGCGACGCCACCCAGGAGTTTCACGTCGGAGAGGGCTCTGCCGCCGTACCCGGCAACATGGCGGGGCTAAATAGTGTCTATGAAGATCTATGCACCCTGCCGCTCGCCGATATCCTTGAGCCCGCCATACGCTACGCTCGCGATGGGATAACGGTTAACCCCAGACAGGCTTTCTTTATAAAAATCCTTGAACCAATCGTAACGCTCTCTAATGATTCGGCCTCTATCTTTGCGCCAACCGGGAGGCTCATAAGAGAGGGCGAGACGATATATAACCGCCAGGTGGCCGACACCCTGGAGCATCTCTTAGGCGAGGGGCTTACGGCCTTCTACAAGGGTGACGTTTCGGGCTCCATCATTGAAGGCTTCGGGGCGAAGGGTTTTATTACTCCTGAAGACCTCGCTACTTATACCGTCTACAAGCGTGAGCCGCTCCATATAATTTACCGGGAGAGGGATATTTACACGAACCCGCCTCCGTGCTCCGGGGGAGCGCTAATTGCCTTCTCGCTTAAGCTGCTTGAAGGTTTCGACGTCGGGAGCCTCGGCCATAACAGTGTCTCCTACATCCGTCTCCTTAAAGAGGTGAAGAGGGTGACTAACGAGGCGAGGCGAGAGTCCCTCGACCGGATCATCCATGAAGGAGGTACTGCCGGGGATTTCCTGTCGGAGCGGAATGTAAGCCTCTTCAGGGAACGCATCGGGGTAAATGCCGCAGGTGTCGGAGACATTCCGTCACCGCCCTGCACCACGCAGATAAGCGTCCTTGATAGCTCAGGGAACGCAGCGTCGATTACCACATCCACGGGCTCGGGCTCGGGCTACATGATACCGGGGACCGGTATCATGATGAACAACATGCTCGGAGAAGAAGACCTTAACCCAATGGGCTTCCACGCTCAAGAGCCGGGCACGAGGATGAGCTCCATGATGTCGCCTACGATAGCCGTAAGGGGCAATTCACCGGAGATCGTAACCGGGAGCGGCGGCTCCAACAGGATAAGGAGCGCCATACTTCAGGCGATTATAAATACCGTGGACTTTAAGCTCCCCGTATTCGATGCCGTAAATTCTCCGAGGGCCTATTACGACGGAGAAGGGACGCTCCACCTTGAAAAGGGCTTTGAGGAGTCTGTAATGGACGAGATAGAAGGCGAGGTAAAGAGCCTGAACCGGTGGTCCGAAAAACACGTCTTCTTCGGCGGTGTCCATACGGTTGTCCGAACGGGCGAGGGGGCGGACGGGTACGGCGGCGCGGGGGACGAACGGCGGGGAGGGGTGGCCATGAAAAGCGTCGGCGGCGAGATAGAGCGCATTAATGGAGATGGCAAGGGAGAGAGCATCCGCCAAGCATAAAATGACCGTCGGAGATATATGAATGCGACACACTGGGAACTACGAATGAGGGCCCGTTATCTAATATTTATAGTGGCAATGCTTCTTATAAGCTGTAGCTCTTATGCAAAGATGACCGGTACTGTCGTTGACGCAGAGACTGGCGAGCCCATAGAGGGCGCCGTGGCGCTTGTGCAGTGGTCGGCACAGGAGGGAATTCCGGGATTTACTTATTGGGAGCGTTTTATGGTTGTTGAGGCGGTTACGGATAAAGACGGCAAGTTTTCCGTTTCAGCCCCTCTAATCCCCTTTGGTAAGCGTCGGGTCGTAGTTATCTATAAGAAGGGATATCTCGCATGGAGAAACAATTATATCTTTCCGGACCTTATACGGAGAGAGAAGTTAAAATGGAAGCGGAACCAGGTCTTCCGTTTAGAGCATTTTACAAATAAACATTCACACTCTAAACATTTATCTTTTATTAATACCGCTTTAAGCCTGGATGTAACTTCAAAGCTTGAGCAGGCATCCTTATGGGAAGGCAAATTTGCCAGAAAAGAAAGAGAGCTTTATAGAGAGAAGACAAGAGGTAAAGGAGCCGGTGATTATACAGAGAGAGATGTCTGGAAAGAGATTGTATATGAGTTGTATGGCGAGGGAAGAGAAGTAGACGACGGAGTGATAAGGATAAAAACCCTGGAGATTCCAAAGAAGTTAAAGGAACCAGGAACAAGAGACATTAATAGAGGGCCGGGTAGCGGGTATCCAGCTGGGTGGTAAAAGAATAGAGGTGTGGATATCCGGAAAGGACAGCTTGATTAGGTGACTATATTTTAGCGGAAAGCGATGCTTAAGGATATTGAAACGGGGCTTGTCGCTATGATAGCTTGATTTAATGCCTGTGTTTTTAATGAGGGATATAGATGCTTAGGGACATTAAAACGGGTTTCTCGCTATAGTTACTTTAATAGGTGCCTGTGCTTTTAATGAGGAAAATAGATGCTTAGGGATATTAAAATGGGTTTCTCGCTATAGTTACTTTAATAGGTGCCTGTGCTTTTAATGAGGAAAATAGATGCTTAGGGATATTAAAAAGTGTGTTGACGCTTCGGCGGATAGGGTAAAGGGTTTTCGGAGGGATCTCCATATGAATCCGGAGCTTTCGGGTTCGGAGTCAGGGACGGCGGCTTATATATCCGGGGTGCTCGGCGGATACGGTATAGAGCATACAAACGGTGTCGGGGGCCACGGCATAGTGGGGATAATC
>JAJCZG010000118.1 GCA_029262475.1 Deltaproteobacteria bacterium | reverse complement strand
GGTCAGTTCGCCGAAGTTTCACTCTCGGATTACAAGGGTAAGTACGTGGTGCTCTTCTTCTACCCGCTCGACTTTACATTCGTCTGCCCGACTGAGATCATCGCTATAAGCGACAGGCTCGGAGACTTTAAGTCCAGAGATACTGAGGTCTTAGGAGTATCCATCGACAGCCATTTCTCCCACTTCGCATGGAGAAACGTGCCGAGAAACGAAGGCGGTATCGGAGAGGTCGCATACCCGCTCGTCGCCGACCTCGATAAGTCGATCAGCAGGAAATACGGCGTTTTACTCGAAAAGCCGGGCATAGCGCTCAGAGGGCTCTTCGTAATTAACCCCGAGGGTATTATTCAACACATCACCATCAACGACCTCCCGCTCGGCAGGAACGTAGACGAAATGCTTCGCGTAGTGGACGCTCTCCAGTTTACTGCCGAACACGGAGAGGTCTGCCCCGCCAACTGGCATAAGGGAGAGGACGGCATGAAGCCAAGTGGCGACGGTCTTAAGGAGTATGCCTCCTCAAAGTACTAATTTAGTTAGTTTTTACGGAAATAACCCTGCCGGTGGAGAGCACTTCAAAGCTTTAGCCCTGGCGGGTGGGGTAAGACTGTTTAGGCCGTGCGCCTAAGTGAGTTTCCCGAAGGGCCGTATCCATATTAATGGATACGGCCCTTCTGTTTTTCGAGAATGAAGAGCAGGAGAAAGGGGGGCTTTCGCCTTGACACCAAGGCGTCGTTGGGGTAAATTTAAAGCACCATCGCGCACGTGCGAGCCGCGTCTTTATCTGTGGCTTCATTGGTGCGCTCGAGAAAAGCAAGCCGCATCTCCAGCCCCTTCTCTACTTAATGGGCCGATGATGGAATGTGCTAATAAGATAGCGCTTTAATTAATTAACTTATAGATATCGGAGACTAACTTGTCTGTAGAAGTTCTTGATACGAAAAGCGCCGGCGTGCTCCTCTTCGGACACGGCAGCAGGATAAAAGAGGCCAACGACCCTCTTATAGATGTTGCGTCCGTTATAAGGGAAAAGGGTATATATAAGTGCGTAGAGCCGGGCTTTCTCGAACTGGCGGAACCGGACTTCATCACCGCCGTAGACACAATCGTAGAGAGCGGGGCAACTTCCATCATACTCATGCCTTATTTCCTCTATACCGGCATTCATCTCAAAAAGGATCTCCCGAAACTCCTCGATACCGGTAAGGAGAAGTACCCGGATATAAACTTCGTCCTCTCGTCAAACCTTGGCTTTCACCCCTCTCTGGTGGATATAACAATGGAGAGGCTCATGGAGGTCTCGGGACGCGCTAGAAGGGCGGGCGCGCCGGGCAAATACCATCCGCACCCGATAGAGGCCGAGAGTTTCAGGATAATAGAGAGCGAAGTTGGCTTTAACGGCGCTTCTCCGGAGGAGCTTACCGTTGTAAAGCGCGTTATTCACGCCACCGCCGACTTCGATTATAAGGACCTTTTGGAGTTCAGCCCCGGCGCACTTGAGGCAGGAAGTAGAGCCATTAAATCGGGTGCGAACGTAATAACAGACGTAAAGATGGTCGAGGCCGGTATAAGTAAGCTCCGCCTCTCATCCTTTGGCTGTAAAGTACGCACATTCATCTCGGATAAGGACGTAACAATACTCTCGAAGAAGACGGGCACTACGAGGAGCACACAGGCCATGAGAAAGGCCGCGCCGTACATGGACGGGGCCGTCGTTGCCATAGGCAACGCCCCAACCGCTTTAAGAGAGCTCCTCTCGCTCGTAAGGGAGGGCAAAGCCTCTCCTGCGGTCGTCGTCGGAGTACCGGTAGGTTTTGTAGGAGCTGCTGAAGCGAAGGAAGAGCTTGTCGCCTCGGGCGTGGAGTATATAACCGTAAGAGGGAGAAAGGGCGGGAGCACTGTAGCCGTATCCATCGTTAACGCCCTTATAATTAACGCCTCCACCGGAGTTTAAGTTTCGTTCTTCCGGTCCTTGATTCTGCTGTAATAAATGTCAATATTTAGGGACATTGCTCTCTTAAATGAAAGGAGCTGTCGATGAAGTTCAAATCCATAAGCAGGTTGCTGCTGTCTCTGTCTATTATTGCCGTTTCACCCTCTCTGGTATTCGCGCATGCGGGCCACGGTGAGCATCCGGGGTTATTTCACTGGGTAGACCACTTCGGTGGAGTCGCTGTAGAGTCTGCTGGCGTGGCCCTATGGGGTCTTCCGCTCGCCATTATCTGTGCCTCGCTCATCTGGAGATTTCAAGGAAGAAGATCTCGCTGAGCAAGGCGGTCTTGTCATATAAATGTCCCCATCTCTGTTTAAATAACCGTCTCCTCCTCTTGCGGCGCTCCGCTTCCTCCGGAGGGCTCTGGATTCATGGGCGGCCAGGCCGCGCTTTCGAGGAGCGTCTGACCGTCTCTGCCGCTCTCATTATCAATTTGGAAAAGTCTTATTCCCTCTAAAGTATTTCCAATATAATCCGATACTTATTGGATAAGTAGCACTCAAGATGATTTAAAGAGATTTTGTTTTTTAAGGCAATTATCATTAACGGCCGAGCTAACGAGGTCTGGAGCTAAAAACGGAGGAATTATGAAGAGGGGACTGCTTTCAGTGGCGAAAGTAACAGCACTAGGCTTTATGGCTGTGATCGTTTCAATGGTTGTAACGCCTGGCGATTTATTTGCTATGGAGATGGATAAGGAGATTAAAGTCTTAAAGGACCGTATTGAAGAGCTTGAAACGAAGCAGGCTGAGATCTATCATACCCAGGAGGAGAAGAGGGCGGCCGGATTAAAATCGAAGATTGCTGAAAAGATAAGCCTCGGCGGACTTATAGAGGTAGAGGCGGCGGCTGATAACGACGAGCTAAACGGCAATAGCTCCGACCTTACGCTCGCGACAGTTGAGCTTGTCCTCGATATCGACGTGGACGAGTTTGTAGACGGGCACATCGGTCTCCTCTTTGAAGAGGGTGCGGAGGATAACCACGTAAAAGTAGACGAGGGGATAATCAATCTCAAGAGCCCCTACGGGCTGAACCTTGCCCTAGGAAAGTTGTACGTCCCCTTCGGTAACTTTACGTCTCACTTTATCTCAGACCCCCAGACCCTCGAACTCGGTGAAACCAACGATACGGCGGCAGTCGTAAGCTGGGGTAACGACCTTATCGGGCTGCACTTCGGGGTCTTTAACGGAGACGTGGACGGCGACGGCTCAAACGATATCGAAGACTATGTGGCAGCCGCAACTATAACCCCATGGGAGGGTGTCGTGGCCGGTCTCTCTTATATCTCGGACCTTTCAGAGTCCGACGCTGATATCACAAACCCTTTTACTGGCGGCGCATTTATCTCCGACGAGATATCGGGCTTTGCGGTTTTTGTAAACGCCGAGTACGGGCAGTTCAGCTTTAGCGGCGAGTTTCTCGGAGCGAATAAAAGCTTTAAGGTAGCGGACCTCGACGCCGACGCTGATGGAAGCGGGGATAGACCCAAGACATATAACCTTGAAGTTGCTTACGGGGTTAACGACGATATCGAGGTCGCCGTTAAATTCGAGGGTAATGACGACTTCCCGGGCTTCCCTGAAGATCAGTACGGGGCTGCAGCGTCATACGGTATCTTTATCAATACCACGGTGGCCCTTGAGTACCTCCACGGAGAGTATCATACCGGCGAAGAGAGAGACCTCGTAACAGCGCAGATAGCACTTGCATTCTAGCCCACACACAGTGTGGCTTAGATTCGCGCAACGTTTCCGCTAATAAATTGTAGTAACGGCTTAATTCCTTTCCCGTAGCGGGGCCCCCACTGGGGCGCGACGGGGTTTTTTTATATAT
>JAJCZG010000117.1 GCA_029262475.1 Deltaproteobacteria bacterium | reverse complement strand
GATTTCGCCGACAGGCTCAAGCTGATCGACTACGAAACCTATGTACTCATTGCTTACAGGCATCTCACCACCCCCCTACGCCAAGGCTTTCTTAACGGCCTTAAGGAACGCGGGTATCTCGAACGGCTTTTCTATGAATTCGAAGCCCAGTTCTTTAAATGACGTCAGATGAGAGCCGTAGTCGACCTGTCCGCTATAGAGAATAACGCTAAGCCCAGGCTCTACTTTGGCGAGCTCTTTTGCGAACTCGATCCCGTTCCCGTCCGGGAGGGTGACGTCGGATAAGAGGAGCCCCACCTCTCCCCTGAACTTTTTAAAGAGCTCCGACGCCTCGGCTAAAGTGGCGGCCCCCTCTACACGGTAGCCGTTTTCCATAAGAAGGCGGCCTGTGACCTCATGCACCATCTCGTCGTCCTCCACAAAGAGAATCAACTCGCCGCCGCCGTAGTCCGCCAGCACGTCAGAGGCATGAAGGGGATGGGGGCCATCGGAGCATTCTTCCTCCTCGGCGCAGGCGGGGAGATATATCCTGAATGCGGAGCCATCGCCGGGCGCGCTCGCAACGTCGATACTGCCATTAAGGCTATTTACTATTCCGTAGATGACCGATAGGCCGAGCCCGGTGCCCTTGCCGGTTGGCTTGGTGGTGAAGAAGGGCTCGAATATTTTTTGAACAGTATCCTTTTCCATCCCGACCCCGGTATCCGTCACCTCAAATGAGACGTACCTCCCCGAGAGCGGCCCCGTACATACCGTGCATGACGTCTCCTTTATGTTGTTATTCTCGGTCCGTACGGTAAGCGAGCCACCCCCGGGCATGGCGTCCTTTGCGTTAATGATAAGGTTCATTATTATCTGCTCGATATTCGACGTATCCGCCTCAATGGTCCAGAGATCAGGGGAAAGTTCGTAGGTAAGCGTGATACTACTTCCAATAAGGCTTGAGATGATACCCGAGAGGTTCGTCTCTATGATGCTATTTATGTTAACGCTCTCACAAACGACCGGCCCCTTCTTGCTGAATAACGAAAGCTGTCTGGTAAGTGCGGTCGCTCGTTTTGATGCGTTATTTATTTCTGTGAAATACGACTGAAGCAGACCTCCTTCTTCAGCCTTTTTTCCGCCGAGGCTGCTAAGAGTCTTTACGGCTGTCATGAGGTTATTAAAGTCGTGCGCTATACCTGACGTAAGGCGGCCTATCGCCTCCATCTTCTGGGAATGAAGGAGCTGAGCCTGAAGCGCCTCACGCTCTTCCTCTGCCCTCTTGCGTACTATAATCCCGGCCAGCGTATTGGCTGTCATTTCAAGAAATTGCTCTTCCTCCGGCACCCTTTTGTGCCCTTCGGGGACATAACTATTGATAACCCCAAGCACCACGTCGTCAAAGACAATGGGAACACAGAAATGTCCGTGAGGAATTATGCCATCATACCGATTCGTATGTTCCACGCCCACGTGATCAATAAAAACGGTCTTACGCGAGGAGGCCGCAAGGCCGCAGGCGCATCTCCCAAACGCAACGGTGGCGCACATTGTCTTTAGAGATTCCGGTAGCCCGTGCTCTACTTCCAGCCTGAGCGTATCGCCACTCGCTTCGACAAGGAATATGGCGCCTTTATTTAAAATGGAGCTGAACGGGACGGAGAGAATGGCGTTAAGTGAATAATCAAGTATCTCACTTAGCGATATTGGTCTCAGCGAGGCATGAAGGATGGAGCTTATCACACGCTGAATATGATAGTTCCGATTAGCCTCCACCTCGATTCGCTTGCGTTCGGTTATGTCAACAACGACTCCGTCCAGCCAGAGCGGGTCTCCGTTTACAGAGAAGATGGCTTGACCTTTTTCAAAGACCCAACATATTTTACCATCAGCCTGTCTGATGCGATACTCAATGGTATAAGGCTTTTTTAGGTTCACGCCATTCCTGACGCTCTCATCGACCATCAACATATCTTCGGGGTGAATGATTGAGGCATAGGAGCGCTTCTTATTACGGATAAAGTCCGATGCGGGATAACCCGTGACTTTTTCCACCTCACTACTGATAAACTCCATCGTCCAGTGCTCGTCAAGTGCGCAGCGATAGCTAACACCGGGAATGTTTTCCACGAGCGTACGAAGCCTCTCCTCGTTCTCCTTCAAGTCTTTATAGAAGAGAGCACCGGTTACGGCGTCGGTAATCCTTACGGAGATGTCCTTGAAGAGCCTTTGCTCTTCGGTCGTCCACTCCCTGGCATACGAGCACTGATGAAGACCGAGCATCCAGGGTTTACCTACCTTTGGGTGGAACGCTATGATCATCTGCGAGCGTATCTCGTAATCTTTCACCATTTTGGTGAAGACCTCGCCTTCCGGCAGCTCTGCAAGATCGAAGATGAAGGTGAGCGGGTCCCTGGAGGCAAGCGCTTCTTTATATACGTTAAGGGCGAGTTCATCGCCCTTAACAGGAATCTCCACCACACCCTCTACCGGATAGTCCGGGGTTGTGACCTGATAGGGGATCGTGAAGGAATCTGCATCGAGATCGACCGGATAGAGGAGCCAGGCGCGATTACAGTCGAAGATCGAAAGCATCTTCTCAAGTACGGTTGTGAGCATCTTATCGAGGTCCAACCCCTCCTCGAAGGTCTCGTTTATCTCGTTCATCGACCTGACATAGTGGAGTTTGGCGGCAGTCTCCTCTTCGGCACGCTTTCTATCGGTTATGTCTATGCTTATCTCAAGGACGAGCATAGTGCCGTCTGTATTAAAGAATGGTTCGTCGTAGACCTGGTAGACCAGGTCTCTTGACGTGTGCTCCGAGACCCAGACCTCCGGCTCCTTAGTCTCAAATACGCGGAATGTCGGACAGGGGTCGCAGGGCTCTTTCCTCCCCCACATAACCTCGTAGCATGTCCTCCCATTGGGCTCCCCGTACGCCTCGATAAAGCGCCTGTTTGCGAAGGCTATGCTGTGGTCGGGGGCCTGGAGGTAAACGAAGCCGGGGAATACGTCAAGTATGGAGTAGAGGCGCTTTCTCTCCGCCTTAAGTGCATCTTCATCAGTGCTATTGTTTTTTCCACAATCCGCAGAGGGCCCTCCGCCGCCTTCGTACCGGGAGAGGTTTACGCGAAGCAGGGCAATCTCTTCCAAGAGCTCTTCTCTGGTTTTTTTTCCGTCTTCCACGTCTACTCTCTGTAAACCGTTAAAGTTGTAAATAAATAGGACAACTGTTACTTAAATATGATACTACAAATTTTAAAAATAGCAAAGGGGGCCTGGAAGAGGTTAAGCCTAAAGACGAAAGAGGCAGGGGTTTAAGCGGGAAAGATAAGAAAATACCCCGGAGAAGGATTATCCGGGAGCGGGCGGCTTAGATGAAGCTACTTTTCCGTAAGACGATGAAGCGCCTGGTTTCATTAGTAAAAGAACTTTAACGAAGGAGCTAAATAAGGCAGTGCCCCCAAGATGTAGTGTTTTATCCACAGCTTACCCACTTCCTATTGTATTTTTTCCTTTACAAAGGATGCTTATTCTGGTAAAAAACAATGTCCATTAAAAAGTGTGCATTCAATCAATCTACTGGCCGACTCCATGACTGTCGGCCCTTCCATGCCGGGGTCTCTTAATTAGCGAGACCCGCGTAAAGGTTACAGATTAGACTATGAAGATCAAGAGCATAACACTACAGGGTTTTAAGAGTTTCGTGGATCGCGTACACTTCACCGTTCCTCCAGGCACCTCCGCTATCGTCGGGCCCAACGGGTGCGGCAAGAGTAATATAGTTGACGCCATACGCTGGGTCCTTGGAGAGCACAACGCCAGGCACCTGCGCGGAAAACTCATGGAAGACCTGATATTTAACGGCAGCGACTCAAGGAAGCGCCACGGCATGGCCGAGGTAACGATAACTCTCTCCAACGACGGTGGACTTGCGCCCGCCCGCTACGCGGCTTTTACGGAGATAGAAGTAAAGCGACGCCTCTACCGCTCCGGCGAGAGCGAGTACTTTATAAATAAGGTCCCGTCACGCCTTAAAGATATCGTCGAACTATTTACAGATACCGGCATAGGGACCAATGCCTACTCTATAATCGAGCAGGGGCAGGTCGGCTGGCTCGTAAACGCCAAGCCAACCGAGAGGAGGGTCCTCTTCGAGGAGGCCGCAGGCATTAACAAGTACAAGCAGAAGAAGGAAGCCTCCTTAAGGCGCCTTGAGTCCACGAAAGACAACCTTACCCGCGTAAGCGATATAATAAGCGAAGTGAAGCGCCAGCTTAATTCGCTAAACCGCCAGGCAAAGAAGGCTGAGCGTTATAAACTCTTTAAAGAAGAATTAAAGAGCCTCGATATAAAGCTCGCTGGAGAGGATTTTTCACGTCTCAGTACTGAGTACGACTCCGCCGGTGCCGCACTAAAGGCAATATTTGAGGAACAGAGCGCCATAGAGGCAGGTGTCGAAGCGACTGAAGCCAGGATCGAAACGCTCAGGGTCGAACGCCTTCAAAGAGAGAGCGCGTGGAGTGAAGTAAGGGAAGAGACCGCATCCATCGAGAGGAAGATTCAAGCAGAGGAACACTCGGCGGAGCTCCTGAGGGTAAGGGCCGAGGAGCTTACCAGGAACGAAGCCCGCCTCACAGAAGAGCTTTCCGAACTTCGCGCCAGCATTGAGACGATGCTCTCCGAGAAGGAGAGGCACGCCAAAGCCGTTGAAGAGGCAGCCGGGCAACTTTTAAATATGACTGATAAGCTAACTGTCGAGGAAGCGGCCCTCTCCTCACTAAACGAAGAGACAAGAAAGAATACAGAAGCGCTTCGCGCCGAGCAGGCGGAACTTATGCAGACCGGTGCGCGCTTGTCCGATATAAAATACTCGATAGAGACATGTAATAGCGAAGAGCGTACGCTCATGGAGCGCAGCGCCCAGGCTGGCGCCGAACGCGAAGAGTGCCTCACTCTACAGAGGGAGACAGAGGGGCCAATAGAAGCTGCAAGGCGCTCTCTAGCTGAAGCAAAGACAAGTAAGGAAGCACTGGAAGCCGAACTCTCCGAAGCTGGCGATACCCTTACGACCCTTGAGGAGGAGGAGGACGAACTTACCGCATCCCTTCAAGAGCTTCGTGAGGAGAGCTCTCTTACGGATTCAAGGCTTAAAGCTCTGGAAGAGATGGCGAGCCGCTTCGAGGGGCTTAACCAGGGAGTGAAGGCCGTCATGGAGGCCGGTAAGGAAGGCAGAGCAAGCGGCATTCTCGGCCTCGTCGCCGACGTGATAGAGACGGAGCCGGGTTATGAGAAGGCCGTTGAAGCTGTCCTCGGCGAGAGGCTCCAGTACGTCATAGTAGAGAGCCAGGCCGAGGGGATGGAAGCGGTCGAGTTCCTTAAGAGCGAGAGCGCCGGCAGGGGAAGTTTCCTCCCTGTAAGGGACTTACGCCACACTACCTCTGCCGCCACCGCCCAGGGAGGCCCGCCTTCCCTCGCCGACAAGGTGAAGGTAAAGGACGGGTACAGGGGAGTAGTAGATTACCTCTTCTCAAATGCCGTTATCACCAATACCCTTGAAGACGGGAGGAGGCTCTGGAGCCAGAACGGCTCTTCGAGGCTCTTCGTTACCCCGGACGGCGATATCATAGACAACTTCGGCGCTATCACGGGCGGATACTCCAACGGCTCAAACGAGGGGCTCCTTCAGAAGAAACGTCGCATGGCAGAGCTCAGGGAAAAAAGCGCCCGGCTTCGCGGAGAGATAGAAGAAAAGTCCGGTGAGGTGGAAGCCCTTGAGTCTTCGATAGAAGAGACGCGCGGTGAGATAGACGCTCTTAGGGTACGCTTCCATCAGGCCGATATCGGTTCAGTAAGCCTTTCCAGCGAACTCGCAAAGCACGAAGAAGAGTTTAGAAGGCTTTCCGGGAGGCTCTCGGCGCTCGATACCGAGCTTTCCGGGGTGAGAGGCTCGCTCGAAGCGCTCTCCACCAAGAAGAGGAACCTTGCCGAAGAGAGGAGCGAGTTAGAGAGCGGCCTCTTAGAAAAGGAGGCCCGTTCTGAGGCCCTTAAGGAGGAGGCCGCGACCCTTGGCGAGAAGAGGGATAACCTTATCCACGGCCTTACGGAGATAAAGGTCGAGCTCGGATCCACGAGAGAGCGCCACGACTCCATAAAAACCCTCCTCTCAGATAAGTCCTCGGCCATTAAGGACGCAGAGGTAAGGCTTACAACTAGGTCCACGGAGATAGAGTCCGGGCGTCAGGAGCGCGAAAGTGCAATGGGCGTAATGGAGGAGAAGAAGGGCATCCTCGAAGAGCTGCTTGTGAAGAAGGACGCGACGAGGGAGATGGCGACGGTAAGGCAAGAGGCCCTCGCAACGCTAAATGATCAAGTCTCCACCTTTGAAAGGGAGCTTCGGTCGCACAAAGATGAGCTGACCGGCGTGCTTGAGAAGAAGAGCGCGCGCTCGATAGAGCTAAAGGAGCTTGAACTCGCCCTAAACGCACTTGAAGAGAAGATGGCCGATCGCTACGCAATGACCGTCCACGCCGTAGTGGCTGCCCTCGAATCAACAAAGGACGCAGAAGAGGTCTCTAGCGATGAGATGAGGGCCAGGGCCACTGAACTGAGGGAGAAGATAGCAGGAATGGGCGAGGTTAGCCTCGCTGCCCTTGAGGAGTTCAAGGAGCAGGAGGTGAGGTATAACTTCCTCACTACCCAGAAGGCTGACCTTGAGACCTCGGTCGAGGGACTCATGACGGCTATTAACAAGATCAACAGGACTACGCGGGATCGCTTCAAAAAGACCTTTGACGAGATAAACGAGAAGTTTCAGGAGACATTCCCCAAATTCTTTAACGGCGGCAGGGCAGAGCTAAGGCTCTCGGACGAGACTAATATCCTCGAATCCGGGGTCGAGATCATCGCCCAGCCTCCGGGTAAAAAACTCCAGAATATCATGCTCCTTTCAGGCGGGGAGAAGGCCCTTACCGCAACGGCCTTCATCTTCTCCGTATTCCTCATTAAACCCTCCCCTTTCTGCCTCTTAGACGAGGTGGACGCCCCGCTCGACGACGCCAATGTCGAGCGCTTCAATAGCTTCGTTCGCGAGATGAGCCAACGGAGCCAGTTCATTGTAATCACCCACAACAAACGTACGATGGAAGTAGCCGACACACTCTACGGCATAACCATGGAAGAACCCGGAGTCTCCAAGGTAGTATCTGTAAAGTTCTAGGTGAGTTTAATTTTTTTACTGGCTAACTTTGAAATTACTTTTGAGAAATTAGGCTTTAAAGACAGGAATTTATTAATAAAAGTGTGTGGATGGTAGTGGGGGGGGGAAGTCTGAAACCGGGTGGTTAGACTAGAGCCAGCCGTCTCTTAATTTGAAATCCTTGTAGAGATCAATCTGCTCCGGTGTGCTTTCGGTGATGTATTGATCCTTTGTAACCCGGCCCTGCAGTTGTGAGATACCGCCCGGAAGAGCGCCTTCCGCA
Organism: Deltaproteobacteria bacterium; assembly: GCA_029262475.1. GTDB lineage: Bacteria > Desulfobacterota > GWC2-55-46 > GWC2-55-46 > JAJCZF01 > JAJCZG01. The sequence continues at coordinate 15,756 of JAJCZG010000117.1, read as the reverse complement.
CCGCGAACTACACTCTCGACATCCCTTATCTCTTCATAGCGCTTTTCACTTATGGGAGCATCCTGTCTAAGCGTATTGTCGATCACATCCGAACCCCCTGAGCTACTCCTTGGCACGCCCCTTCTAAGCTTCAGGTACTTGTCCTTTAAGGCACGGTTCTCTTCTTCAAGGTTTGCAAGCTTACTACTCGTCTCGTCGAGCTTCGCCTCTACCTGGTGGAGCTCGGCCCTGTACTGCTCTTCAAGCTGATCTTTGAGCTTTGTGATCTGAGGTTTCAGGAGCGTCTTTCTCCTGAGCTTCGTCCTCTTTAGGGATCCCTGGAGCCTCTTCTTGTCCCCGGTGAGCACGGATACCTGCTTTCTCATATCCTCCATCTTCTCCGTATCACGGGCGGCTTTGGTCTTTGCCTGGTTTACCTGCTCGAGCATCGTCTTGTTGACGTACTTCGTCTCAGTAAGGGCAGTGTTTAAGCTGTCCTTTTCCTGATCGCCGGCTACCCAGGAGATACTTAATGCAAAGGCCAAAAACATAAGAACTACAGCGCTCATAATCCTATTCCGCTTCCTTTTTCTGTTGATACGAGAGAAAGTGATTATCTATTATACTTATTATAGCTTATTATAGCAAAGTCGTTCAAGAGAAATATGCTTCAAGGGGCGTATATGAAAAAATTTTAATAATCAATACAGAGAGATAGGGGCGGTTAGCAACCCTACTTAACGAGCTCGGATAGGCTGACGACCCGCACGCCGCGCTCTTCAATGGAGGGGAGCACCCTTGCCAGGACTGCTATAGTTTCAGGGTATGGATGTCCAATCGCTATAGCGTACCCCCTCTTCTTGGCGATGCGTATCAACTGCGAAAGCTGGCCGTTTATATACTCTTCATCCCTCTTATTATCGAGGAAGATATTTCGTGAAGCGTTCCTTACGCCCATGCTCTTTGCGATAGCCACGGCTACGGAGGCATTAGTGGTCTTACTATCAAGGAAGTAGAGGCCGTGTTTGCCTGCAACCTCCATCACGGTCTTCATGCCCGTCTGATCCTCGGTAAATTTCGAGCCCATGTGGTTGTTCATGCCGGTTATATACGGGACTTCTGCGAGATCCCCCGCAAGTACCGAGCGCATCTCATCCACGGTCATAGTGGTATGGAGGATGCCGTCGCCGGGGTTGTGTCGCTTCATATCATGTGGCTCCATCGGGACGTGAAGGAGCACCTCCAGGCCGCTTGAGTTCGCAAGCTCCGCCACTTCGGCCGAGTGGCTAAGGTAGGGCAGGACCGAGACTGTAACCTGGGAGTTTATTTCTATAAGGTCGTTAATGCTTTGAAGCCCCTGCCCCATGTCGTCTATGACTATGGCTATCATATCTGTCGGCAGGGTAGGGGGCGTAACCTCAGGCTTCATGGTATCGACGACCGGCGGTGGCAGTTCATCTATGATGGAAGCTATCTTCTCACTATCCGCCTCACGGGCCTTCTCCGTACGCCAATCTGAAAACCTATCGGAAAAAGAGAGAAGGACAATTACCGCGACGATAGCTACGACGATGACAAGGGGTATCCGGTAACGGCTCGAAGCTGTAGCCAGGCCCTTCTTTGAGCCTCCAGAGCGTTTCTTTGAGCCGGTAGGGGCTTTTTTTTGATTCTTTTTTTTCTTCTGCGCCATATCTTCTCTTGGTTATTAAGTTATTTAGGGAGTAAGGCCACAGCGGGGGGCTTACATTTAAAGACGGTATCTCTTTTGATAAAAATAGAGAGCGCCCCTTCTCTCCTTATTCAGGCAAGAAGGGGCGCCGGTTGCTTCTTTATATCTCAAATGGCCTCTTTAAGCTCTACGCCACCTTCCTTCTTCTCGATGGTGCCTTTAAAAATATACCAGCTCTTCAAGTAATCGAGCGCCCTCTCAAGCTGAATATCCTCATCGGGGTTCCGCTTCAAGGGAAAATCCTTCTCGCCTTCGTCCTTTTCGTCCTTCTCAGCGGCAGACTTCTTATCCTGTTTCTTTTCCTTCTTTTCCGTTGCCGAACCATCACCCTTCAGGTGACCTTCGAGGTCCTTCTCTTTTAAGCGGCCATTGTAGGTCTTACCTACTATAATATCGGGCTCGATGCCCTTGGCCTGTATCGACCTCCCTGAGGGGGTGTAGTACTTGGCGGTGGTGAGCCTTACCGCACTTCCGTCCTGAAGGGGGATGATCGTCTGCACCGAGCCCTTTCCAAAGGTCTGGGTGCCGAGGACTATGCCCCTCTTGTGGTCCTGGAGGGCGCCGGCTACGATCTCCGAGGCACTGGCGCTCCCGCCGTTAACGAGGACGATGATAGGATAGTCGGGGTGGGTGCCCTTGCTTCTAGCCGAGAACTCCATATCCTGGCCGGGAACCCTGCCCTTTGTATAGACGATCAAGCCTTCGGAGAGGAATTTATCCGATACTTCGGCGGCTTGCTTTAATAGCCCGCCAGGGTTATTTCTCAGATCGAGGACAAGCCCCTTTAATTCACCCTTCTTGGAGCCCAGGTCATTCAGCGCTTTTTCCAGATCCCTGTCCGTCCTCTCCTGGAACTGAGTTACACGGACGTAGCCGTAGCCCTCTTCAAGTACTCTGTGCTTAATGCTCTGTATCTTTATTATGGCCCTTACGAGGTCTATCTCCTTGGGCTCCGCAAAACCCTTTCTCATGATCCATATGGTGAGCGGGGTGCCCTTTTTTCCGCGCATGAGCTTTACGGCGTCCATAAGGCTCATATCCTTTGTCGATTGACCTTCTATCTTTACAATCAGATCACCCGCTTCAAGGCCGGCCTTGAAGGCCGGGGTATCTTCTATGGGGCTTATTACGGTCAGTACGTTATCGCGAAGACCTATCTCTATGCCGATGCCGCCAAAACTGCCTTTGGTATCTACCTGCATCTCCTTGTAGTCCTCGGGGGTCAAAAAACTCGAATGGGGGTCGAGCCCCCGGAGCATACCCTTTACCGCCCCGTATATGAGCTCCTGGGTATCTACCTCATCCGTATAGCTCGATTCGACTATGCCTATGACATCGGTAAATATCTTAAAATCTTCGTACGACTCCGCAGGTACCGCCGAAACCCTCGACACTACCGTCCAGGAAGCGGCGGCGAAGACCGCGAACATTAAACAGGCAAAGACCGTAACTCTAACACGTGAGATCTTTTTGTTCATATTTCAGGACTCCTCTATAGAATAAAAGCTTTTTTGATACGGCTTCGACAAGATAATGAGGAAGAAACAGAGGGAAACCGTCCCCCGCTTGAGCCGTAAGTTGTTATTGTAGCAGACCTTGAAATGATTTTCCCTAAAAAACTATCTCCTGGCGAACCATGAGACCGGATCCCTCGGAACCCCTCCCTGACGCACCTCGAAATAAAGCCCCGATACTTCGCTAAGTCCGTAATCTCCTACGAGACCTAGTTCGATACCCTTCGCCACGGCTTCTCCGCGCTTTACGAGCACCTTGTAGAGGTGTCCGAAGAGCGTATAGTAGCCGCCCTCGTGTTCAAGTATAACAACTTGACCGTACCCCTTGAGCTCACCGACATAGGCGACCCTGCCGTCATGGACGCTCTTTACGGGCCTCCCGAGCTCGGCCTTGATGACAATACCGTTATTAAAGGTAATTGTGCCGTACTGGGGGTGCTTTACCCTTCCGTAGGAGCTTATGACGCTCCCGTCTACGGGTTTGGGAAGTTTGCCCTTCATAAGGGCAAAACCCTTTGCGAGGGCTTCGGCCGGGCCGTTCTTCTTCAAATCCTTGATTAAGCCCGTAAGGTTGGTTGCGGCTCCCTTTAGCTCATCAAGGAGTGTCGTAAGGCGTTTCTTCTCGCGTCTCATCGAGGAGAGGAAGCGCTTCTTTTTTAAGCGTTCAGTGTCGGCCTTGATCTTCTGCCTTCTAAAGACGCTCCTCGCCTTCTCCTTCTCGCGCTTAAGGCCCGTCAGGCGGAGCTTTTCGGTTTTAATGGCGCTAAGATTCTTATTTACCGATTCAATAAGCTCCATATCGGCGTCCATTATAATGGACATGAGCTTTTTTCTATTCCCCATGCCCTCTTCACCGGTGGAGCTGTAGAGGAAAGACGCTCTTACTTTGTTAACGCCCCTCAAGTGGTAGATGGCCCTTAGCCTCTCGAGGAGCCTCTTTCTTAGGGCCGCCTTTTCGCGATTAAGTTTAAGGAGGTTTTTGTTAGTCTTTTGGACCTTCTTCTTTAACGCGTTAACCTCTTTACCTGTCTGCTTCAGACTCCAGTTGATGTCGTTTAGGTTCTTATTTACCGCCTCGAGCTCGTCAAGGATGGATTTTTCCTTTACCTCGGCGTCTTTAACGCTTCCGCGCCGCTCCTCGATCCTCTTCTTTACATCTTCAAGCTTCTTCTCCTCGCGTATGAGCTTCCTCTCCGAAGCAGCACAGGGGGGAGGAGATAAGAAGGTAATCAGGATAGCAACGGAGAGTAGGCACAGAAACGCGCTACTAAGCCTTTGCATCTGCCTGGAGCCTTTATGTAAGAAATCTGTTAGTTTCATAAGTAAATTTAATGAGGGTTTGTCTTTATGAGGGGCCTTCACTTAAACGCTTTGCTATAAACTCAAAAACTTTCTCATGGAGACCAGGCTGCCGACGGCCCCGAGTGTAACGCCGGTAACGAAGAGAATAACTACAAGCATTAGCGGCGTGAACGGGTTTACAAGTATGAAACTCAAAAACTCGGGAGTCCTTTGTAAAAAGAAATACCTGGCGAAGTACAAGACTACAAGGGCCATTACACCGCCCAGAACACCCATCAAAAGCCCCTCAATAAAGAACGGCACCTTGATGTACGTCTCCGAGGCCCCGACTTGCCTCATGACCTCTATCGAGTCCTTCCTCGCGTAGACGGTCATCCTCACCGTATTGGATATTATAAATATTATCGCCGCGCTGAAGAATATACCGAGGCTTAATGCCGTGAATTCAAAGAATTTGAGGAAGGATGCGAGCTGCTTGATCTGCTCCTGTCCGTACTGGACCTCCGAGACGCCTTTTAAGTTCTTGAGAGCCCTTACAGTCTGCATAATCTTCGCCGGGTCCCGAAACTCTTCCGTTACCTTTATCTCGAAGGAAGCGGGCAAAATATCTTTCTTTACCCCCTCGAAGATGGCGCTGTGTTCGCTCAGCTCCTCGGAGAGGTTTTTTAAGGCCTCGGACTTTGTGACGAAGCGTAACTCCTTTACGCCGTCTACGGCCCTGGCGTTTGCTTGAAGAGTTTTAAGGGTAGCGCTTGATGTATTGTCTTTGAGATAGGCGATTATATGGGTTCTCTCGCCCCAGTCCTCTACCGCACCCCTGAGATTAAAAAATATTATAATAAATATCGAAAGTATGGCAATGGTGCAGGCGACCGTCATGGACGAGAGTATGGTAGCAGTGAAATTCTCCTTGATATTAAAGTACGCGTCCTCGGATGCGTATATGAGCTTTTGAGTTGAACTCACTGCTCTACGACCCTTCCTTTATTGAGGTAAATCGTCCTCTTGTGGTAGCTCTCGATGATGGAAGCGTCGTGGGTGGCGACTATAACAGTAGTGCCCTGGCTATTGGCCTCCTTGAAGAGGTCCATAATATTGTAGGCGAGCTTGGGGTCGAGGTTGCCCGTAGGCTCGTCGGCAAGCAAGATCACCGGCTCCTTAATGAGGGCGCGCGCTATGGCCACGCGCTGCTGTTCGCCCCCCGAGAGCGTAAGCGGCGGGAAATTAGCCCTGTGCTGGATCTTTAGATAGGAGAGCATATTCATTACACGGGTCTTTATCTCGGCCTTCGGCAGCCCCCGTATCTTAAGCGCCAGGGCGACGTTCTCGAATACGCTCTTTGCTACCAGCAGCCTGAAATCCTGGTGAACGAAGCCCGTTCTCCGCCTGAGGTATGGCACCTCGGAACGCGGCACCTTGTGGAGGTTCCTGCCGTTTACGATTAAAGAACCTTTTGTCGGGAGCTCCAGGCCGTAGATGAGCTTTAGGAGCGTGCTCTTCCCTGCGCCACTTGGACCGGATACAAAGACGAACTCCCCTCTTTTGATCTCGAGCGAGATATCAACGAGACCTGGGACAGAATTATCATATGTCTTCGAAGCGTGATAAAGTTTGATCATAACAAGACCCATAAAAGAGGTGACAAAAAAGTAACTTGTACATTATCACAATTGTTCGATTCCATGTCAATAAGACTACCGAGCCGGTGTGGTTATATTTATGGGAGCGGTTGAAATCCACGGAGAGACTTAAGAGAAAGCCTGCTCTCTTGCGGACGTTTAAAGAAGGTGTAAACAAGAAAAGGGGACGGTGATTAACCGTCCCCTTTAAAGTGGCGGGGTCGACGGGACTCGAACCCGCGCCCTCCGGCGTGACAGGCCGGCGTTATAACCAACTTAACTACGACCCCAAAAAGGATACTGCTTCTCCCGAAGCTCATTGGAGCGTCGAGAGCTCTACCGCCTTAAGGTAGAGTATATATGGTAGGCGGAACAGGGCTCGAACCTGTGACATCAGCCTTGTAAGGGCTGCGCTCTACCAACTGAGCTACCCGCCCGTTAAGGTATTCTATTTATTGGCGAGGGCGTCTTTAAGCCCTTTACCTGCTTTGAACTTCGGAAGCGTTGCAGCCGGTATATTTAATGCTTCGCCCGTCTGCGGGTTTCTGCCTACTCTGGCCTTCCTCTCCGATATATCAAAGGTGCCAAAACCTACGATAGCTACCGGGTCGCCATTTTGGAGAGACTTTTTAACGGTCTCGGTAAAAGCGCTTAAAGCTTTCTCGCTATCGGTCTTGGTGAGGCCGGATTCCGTGGCAATAGCTTCTAGTAGTTCACTTTTTGTCATTTGGAAGATCTCCTTTTGATATATCGTAAATTTTAACTTTCAGCCACAAAAATGCTCTGAAAGTACCGCGACCGGAATAAGGGGCCTTCTCGTACCGTTCTATACCCCCTACAGTGTCGGGTAAAGCGTGAAGGCAATCTAACATCTTTAGCAACTTTTCATTTACTTGTCAAGATTTTTCTGCCAGATAAGCCTTTTAGAGGCAAAAAAATAACTATTTTACACTCTGACAAGCGTCATTACCGGCAGTTGCAAGAGAGAGTAGCTATTACCCGTCGCCTCTTCGCGGCCTAATACCACCCTGGAGATCAGTGCCTGATGACTACGTTGTTTTCTTTGTCGGAAGCTGTAATTTCCTTACTATTAAACTCCCTCTCGACGGTCTTAAAGAGCCCCTTATCCTTATCAAAGACAAGTGCGTTTGTGAGCACCTCGTCCATATGCGAAACTGGCACTACTTCGACCTTCTTTAAGATCTGAGACGGGATATCCTTTAAGTCTTTTTCATTTTCCTTTGGAATAAGAATCATCGGTATTCCGCCCCTGTGGGCGGCAAGGGTCTTCTCCTTTAGCCCGCCTATCGGGAGGACCTTTCCTCTGAGCGTTATCTCGCCGGTCATGGCAATGTCGTTACGGACCGGAATCTTTAAGAGCGCCGAGGCTATGGCCGTGGCCATGGTGATACCCGCCGACGGGCCGTCCTTTGGAATGGCCCCCTCGGGTGCGTGGATATGAATATCCACACTCTGGTAGAAATCCTTATCAAGGCCGAGCTGCTCCGAGCGGCTTCGAATATATGTAAGCGCCGCATGCGCACTCTCCTGCATGACGTCGCCTAGCTGCCCCGTGATGGTTAGCTTGCCCTTACCGGGGACTATGGCAACTTCAGTTGCGAGGAGCTCGCCTCCGGCCTCTGTCCAGGCTAGCCCCGTGGCTGTACCTATCTCGTCCTTCTCTTCTATTCTGCCGTACCGGAATGGAGGTATGCCTAAGTACTTGGCAAGCAACCTCGAAGAGATCTTTACATTCGTATCCTTGCCCTTCTTAAGGACCTCTCTTGCGACCTTTCTGCAAACAGCCGCCATCTTTCTCTCAAGGTTCCTTACGCCGGCTTCCCTGGTATAGAGGCGTATTATCTGGAGTACGCCGCTCTTGCCAAATTCGACATTTTTATCGGTCAGGCCGTGGCACTCCATCTGCTTGGGTATAAGGAACTCTCTCGCTATGTGGAGCTTTTCGTACTCGGTATAGCCGGGTATCCTTATTATCTCCATCCTGTCGAGGAGCGGATAGGGGATGCCCTGGAGCGAATTCGCCGTCGTTATAAACATGATATTCGAAAGGTCGTAGTCGCAGTCCAGGTAGTGGTCGTTAAACGTATGGTTCTGTTCAGGGTCGAGGACCTCAAGGAGCGCGCTCGCCGGGTCTCCCCGGAAATCACTGCTCATCTTATCGACCTCGTCTAAAAGAAAGACCGGGTTATTCGAGCCGGCCTTCTTTAAAGACTGTATGATCTTCCCCGGCATCGAGCCGATATAGGTACGCCTGTGCCCCCTTACCTCGGCCTCGTCCTTTACTCCTCCTAGCGAGAGGCGGACGTAGTTCCTGCCGGTAGCCCTGGCTACGGACTTGGCGAGAGAGGTCTTGCCGACCCCGGGGGGGCCTACGAGGCAGAGTATCTGCCCCTTTATCTCTCCAACGAGGCTCTTAACTGCAAGGTACTCTAAAATACGTTCCTTAACGCTCTTAAGGCCGTAGTGATCGGCTTCGAGAACAGACTCGGCAGCGTCTATATCCGAGTTCTCTTCGGTAACATCTTCCCACGGGAGGCTTACTAGCCAGTCCACATAATTCCTTACGACCGTAGCTTCGGCGGACATCGGGCTCATCATGCGAAGTTTTTTAAGCTCCTGCTTAGCCTTCTTCATCGCCTCCTTATTCATCTTCTTGGCGCCGACCTTCTCCTCAAGTTCGGAGAGCTCGTTTTTGAATTCGTCCTTCTCCCCGAGCTCCTTCTGAATAGCCTTCATCTGCTCGTTTAAGTAGTACTCCTTCTGGGTCTTCTCCATCTGGCGCTTTACGCGCTGGCGTATGCGCTGCTCTACTTCGAGGATCTCTATCTCCCCGCCGAGCATGGTGTAGAGGCGCTCAAGGCGCTTAGCCGGGTCGGTAATATCCAGTAACGCCTGCTTTTCTTCGATCTTAACCGTAAGGTGGGTCGCTATGGTGTCGGCGAGCCTTCCGGGTTCGTCGATGGAAGAGACACTCATGATCATCTCGGGCGGGACGCGTTTGTTGAGCTTGACGTATATCTCAAAACTCTTTATTACAGAGCGTATGAGCGCTTCGGTCTCCACCGTCTCGTCGGACTCCTCCTCGACCTCTTCCACCATCACCATAAACGAGTCTTCCTCGTTTACGAACTCCTTGATCCTGGCCCTGCGCTTACCCTCTACGAGGACCTTTACGGTTCCGTCCGGGAGCCTCAGGAGCTGAAGGATCGTGCCTAGCGAGCCCATTGGGTAGATATCTTCCGGCGCCGGATCGTCGGTCTTGGCCTTCTTCTGGGCCGCCAGCAGGAGGCTTTTATCGTTATTCATCGCGAACTCAAGGGCCTTAATCGACTTCTCCCTACCGACGAATAGCGGCACCACCATATGCGGAAATATAATGATATCTCTAAGGGGTATGAGCGGTACTATACTTGTATTTGGCTTTTTCATGGAATATTCACCTGTTATTTGCGGGGTATAGGGCGCAAGGATCGGGTGTGCGCGCAGAAGCGTCTAGTCAGTAGGGCGCACACATCGCCTACGGTATCAGAGAGAGGCTCAGGCCGTCTCAGCCTCGTTTTCGTAAACGATTATAGGCTGGCCTTTGTCTTTAATAACGTCCTCGTTAACTATACACTCCTTAATGTTTGTCTGTGATGGCAACTCAAACATCGTCTCCAGCATAGAGTTCTCAAGTATCGCCCTGAGCCCCCTTGCACCGGTCTTTCTCAGCATCGCTTTTTTGGCGATGGCGACAAGGGCGCCGTCGGTAAACTTGAGTGCGACGTTTTCAAAATCAAAGAGCTTCTGGTACTGCTTAACGAGAGCGTTTCTCGGTTTTGTCAATATGCTTATAAGGCTCTCCTCGTCTAGTTCGTCAAGGACCGCCTCCACTGGTAACCTTCCAACGAATTCGGGGATGAGACCGTATTTAAGAAGGTCCTGAGGTTCCGCTTTATGGAGCAGATGTTTTTGCTTGCCGATATTCCTCTTCTTTACGTCGGCATTGAAGCCCACGGTCTTTTTACCGAGCCTCTGGGCTACGATATCCTCGAGGCCGCTGAAGGCCCCGCCGCATATAAAGAGGATGTTGGTCGTATCCACCTGCAGGAACTCCTGCTGCGGGTGCTTGCGACCCCCCTTCGGAGGAACATTCGCAGTGGTGCCCTCTATGATCTTCAAGAGGGCCTGCTGAACGCCTTCTCCAGAGACGTCGCGCGTTATAGACGGGCTATCCGTCTTTCTGGAAATCTTATCGATCTCGTCTATGTAGACGATACCCTTCTGGCACTTCTCGACGTCGTACTCTGCGTTCTGGAGAAGACTTAGAATGATATTTTCAACATCCTCGCCCACATAACCGGCCTCCGTAAGGGTGGTGGCGTCGGCGAGCGCGAACGGGACGTTTAATATTTTAGCAAGCGTTTGGGCTAGAAGCGTCTTACCGGACCCGGTAGGCCCGAGGAGTAAAATATTACTCTTCTGGAGCTCGACGTTATCGAGCGTAACCTTGCTGTCGATCCTTTTATAGTGATTATAAACGGCTACGGACAGAACCCTTTTGGCGCGTTCCTGCCCTATTACGTGCTCGTCGAGGATCTTCTTTATTTCCATGGGCCTCGGCACATTGTAGCTCTGCTTCTTTACTTCCTCTTTCTCATACTCCTCGGCTATTATATCGTTACAAAGCTCAATGCACTCGTCACATATATAGACCATGGGGCCCGCGACGAGTTTACGCACTTCGTCTTGACCCTTGCTACAGAAAGAGCAAGTCAGATAACCACTACCTTTACCTTTACCGGCCATTATAAACGCCTCCGTTAAACTTGATCATGAATCTCTTAGTATCTTTAATTCGCCGCCCCTATAATTCTTTATCGGCAGGGGTGACGCTTGCTTTAAGGCTTATTTTGGAGCGGGTGATGAAAGAGCCTTATGCAAGCCTCTACGGGCCGACCCTAGAGGCCGCCCGGAGTTCTCTTCTCGATAACCTGGTCTAATATACCATATTCCTTGGCTTCATTGCCACTCATAAAAAAGTCGCGCTCGGTATCCTTATAGAGTTTATCCATAGGCTGGCCGGTGTGTTTGGCGAGTATCTTATTTAGCTCTTCACGGAGTCTTATGATCTCTTTTGCCTGAATATCAATATCGGTCGCCTGCCCCTGGGCTCCACCAAGCGGCTGGTGGATGAGTATTCTGGAATTCGGCAGGGCGTATCTTTTGCCAGCCTCGCCTCCGGCGAGGAGGAGCGCGGCCATGCTCGCCGCCTGGCCAACGCATATTGTCGATACGGCGGGCTTTACATACTGCATGGTGTCGTAAATACCTAGCCCTGCGCTCACTACACCCCCGGGAGAGTTAATATAGAGATAGATGTCCTTTTCCGGATCTTCAGACTCAAGAAAGAGCAATTGGGCAACAATGAGGTTGGCAACATTATCATCGACGCCGGTACCAAGGAAAATAATCCTGTCCTTAAGGAGCCTTGAGTATATGTCGTAGGCCCTCTCGCCCCTTCCGGTCTGCTCTACTACCATAGGTACAAGCGTCATTATCTCTCCCTTTCATGTATTGCGTTTAACCGCCACCGGCACGGGCCGATAGCGGGTCTGGTTTAATTTCGTACGTCGAAGCGCTCAGAGCTAGGCGCCGGCAGCCTCAGCCATACTCTGTCTCTTAAGCAGTATATCGAAGACCTTCTCATCCTTTAGCCCGTCGATGAACATCGAGAGCGAACCCTCTCTTGCAAGCTTGGCTATTAGCCTGTCCGGGTCTTCACCCTTGGGGGCCGCCATCTTCTTGGCCGCCGCGTCCATATCCGCAGTGCCTACAATGACCTTCTCCTGCTCGGCTACGGCATCGAGGATGATATCCCTCTTTGCGTGCAACACGGCAATCTCGCGGTACTTGTCGAGTGTTTCTTCCGTCATATCCATGACCTTGGGATTACCGCTCTCCTCGTTCATCTTCGCCACACTCTTCATTATGCCCTCATAATACTTTGTTATCATTACATCGGGTATTTCAAAGGGGTTCTTCTCTATCAAAACGTCTATGGCCTCACCCTTAAGGCGCTGCTCTTCTTGAATATCCTTACCCTGCTTCAGCTCTTCGGTCACTCTCTTCTTTAAATCCGACATTGTGGCAGAGCCAAAGAGTTTGGCGAAATCGTTATCAAGCGCCGGAACACGCCTTTCGCGTATCTCCTTAACGACCAGCGAAAAATGGGCCTCTTTACCGGCGAGCGATTTATCATAATAATCGTCCGGGAAGCTCGTATCTACATCAAGCTCGTCACCGGCCTTCTTGCCCTTAAGAGCGATATCAAAGCCGGGGATGATCGTATCTCCTACTATAATCGGCTGGTTCGTGCCCTTTCCGTCCGGGATGGGTTTGCCGGCTATATCGCCTGTAAAGTCGAGAATGGCCATGTCGCCGTCATCGGCGGTACGGTTTACAGCTTTAAAGTCAGCCTGTCCGTCGAGGAGTTTTAAAAGATTGCTTTCGACCTCTTCCTCACTTACTTCGGACTTTCTCTTATCGAGCTTGAGCTCTTTATAGCCCTCTATCTTCGGCCTTGGCCTGACAAAGAGAGTGGCGAAGTATTTTAGCGCCGTCGTCTCGCTAATTTGCGTTACCTCAAAAGTCGGCTTGTCGGCCGGTACGAGTTTTTCCTGTTTTAGTATCTCAGGGAAGCTCTTTTCTATGAGCTTTTCAGCGGCACCGGAAAGAACCTTGCCGCCGTACCTCTGCTGGAGAATTTCGCGCGGGATCTTACCCGCACGAAAGCCCGATAGCTTGGCGGTCTTTGAAACCTCGTCAAACTCGCTGTTGACGTAGCGCACCACCTCCTCAGAGGGCACCTCTACCGTAATCTTCTTCTTCATCGGCTCAAGGGCCTCTACTTCAAACTTTAAATTTTCCATTATCCTCTTCCTCTTTCCGTATTTGCGCCCCTTCCATGTAAACGAATAAAAGGGCGGCGTATTTTTTAAGTATTAAGAGACCGTCTAAACGAAGACGGCAAAGCCAAAGTGCATCTGTTAATGGTGCGAGAGGGGGGAGTCGAACCCCCACGGTTGCCCACCAGAACCTAAATCTGGCGCGTCTGCCTATTCCGCCACTCTCGCTACAGACGTATGAGCTTAGCACATCTTTTAGTAGTTAAAGTATAACTATATTTTATTATTACGCCTCTTTCAATAAAAAAAATATATTTATGAGATTAGAATTGACCGGTTTTGGGGTAAAATGGTCTTTTTCGGATTTAAAGGAGTATATATGTTTTAGAGACGCCCCGGTCGCTTCTGGCGAAAGAGGGCGTAAAATACAGGCATCAAAACTTATAAAACGCACCCCCGGTAATGTTAACCACGCCCGTCACCCCGACCATCCTTTAGTTTAAATCTCCTGACGCTCTCCATTAAGGACTTGTTTAGAGCGGCGAGCGCCTCCACTGCCTCCTCGGTCTCCCTGGCCTTGTCGATATTTTTAACGGATACATTCCTCACGTCCTCGATGGACTGTAGTATCCTCCCCGAGCCCTGGCTCTGTTCATGGATGGCCGTATTTACATGCGAGACCATACTGTTTAAATCCTCCATAGTCATGGAGATCTTTTTGTTGCTCTCGGCCTGCTCGCGCAGCAGTTCCTTAACCCGTGAGGATGTATCCTTCATGCGTAGCCCCGCAGCATTCAGACGCTCGCTCTTCTTAGTCTGTTCGTGGGTCGCCTTTACTATCTGCGTAGCCGTATCGGCTATTTTCCTTAAGGTTCCGACGGAGATGCGCCCCTCCTTTGCCTGGTACGAAGCCACGGAGGCTATCATCCTTACACGCTCCGTAGACATCTCAGCGCTTTCGACGAGTTTTCCGAGGGCCTCGGAGGCCGCCATCGATAGCGCCGAACCCTCCTCTACACTGACGAGCCCCTTCTCCATAGCCTCCACGGCCTTAAAGCTTTCGAGCTGGACGGCCTCGATTATCTTCGATACCTCCTTGGTTGAGTTCCCGGCCCTCTCTGCAAGTTCGGTGATCTCACCGGCCACGACCGAAAAGCTCTTCCCGGACTCGCCTGCCCTGGTGGCTATTATGGCGGCGTTCATGGCCAGGAGGTTCGTCTCCTCGCTTATGTTCCTGATAACGTCGAGGATCCTCTCTATCTCCAAAATCCTCTCCGAAAGGCTTTTTATCGCCTCCGAGGCATCCCTGGTGGCGGCCATGGTCCTCTCCATTCCGTTCATCGTCTTCTCCACCGAGGCCATCCCTCGCCTGGCGTCCTCGATTACATCCTCAGCTATGCCGGAGGAGAGAGCGGCATCGGCCTCAATCTCCGAGGCCTTTGAGTTCATATCCTGTATGGATTCGGAGACCTCTCTTATACTGAACGCGATATTATCGATCCCCTCGCTTACGAGCTTGATCGACACATTAAGCTGGCCGGTGGAGGAGGCGGAGTCGTTTATCTCCGAAAAGATCAACTGCAGGTTGTCGGCGGCTTCGGTGAAATTAACGGTATTTTTTCTTATGGTGGATGAACCGGCTTCGGCCGATGAGGCGAGCATGGTCACTCCCCTTGCTATCTCGGTTATCGAGCTATTTATCTTCTCCATAGCCGAGGTGGTGATATCGAGCCTTGAGGCCTGCGTATAGGAGCCCTCCACAACGTGACGGCTTAACTCCCTTACACCGGCGGCAATTTCTACGGCATCGTCCGATGCCGAACGTACGCCGTTGATCATGGCGTGAAGGTTGTGGAGCATCTCGTTTGCTCCGACTGCGAGCTCACCTATCTCGTCGGTCGACCCCACCACGGCCTCCTTCGTAAGATCCCCCCCGGCGAGGTGTCTGAAGGTCTCGGCGAGACCCGTTATCCTGCCGGTAACAATCTTACCGAGAAACGCAAAGCCGGCGATACCCATGACGGCTATAACGGCGAGACCGTAGGCCACGGAGCGTCTGATCTCGCGCATGGCGCTCTTCATCTCCGACTCCACCGGCACGATCACCTCTATTGCGCCCATTACGTCGCCGAGCCTGTAATTCCCCCTGTCGGACGGGTAGGTGTTATGGCAACTAACACAGCTCTCCGAAGTCGCAATATCGGCGACTGCGTAATGGATGGAGCGTATGCCGTTGGGGTCGGTAAGGAGCCTGTGGACCGGTAATCTCTCACCGGAGGTGATCAACTTAAGCGCCTCCTTCTGGAATGCGTTCTGCCCCCCTTGTTTCCTGTTTACCGGCTTGGAGCTTAAGGTGTCTATATAGTAAATTTCTTTCATAAGCCCGCCGTCATCCGGAGCTTTTATGTGTGTGGCATGGAACTGGGCTATGACGCCCTGCTCGCCCATCTTGGGTATGTGTTTGAAGAAGAAGGCCTTTTTGGCGTCTTCGCTTTGTTCGGCGTGGATCTTGCGCTGCTCGATGAACTGGTCGGATAGCATGGCGGCAGCCTTTACTCCGTGGCGCTCCACCTTGTCTATCTTCTCAAAATATGTATAGACGCCGTATATGCCGAAGATTATGATCCAGGAGGCTGCACCGAAGATCAAGAGTTTGGTCCTGATGCCTAGCATATGCTCTCGCTTGATTGGCCCTCTTCCCGTAA
>JAJCZG010000116.1 GCA_029262475.1 Deltaproteobacteria bacterium | reverse complement strand
GACGGCGTCGCTGACGGCAAAGAAGTGCTCTTGAAATACAGCATACCAGGAGACAGTTCCCTTGAGCACTGCGCTAGAATAATAAGAAGGCGCGGTAGCGGCATTGGTATAGATTTTACAAACTTCGATATCACATCCCAGAGAAGGCTCTGGAAATATATACTTGAGAACCTGAACCAGGAAGAGATCGAATCGTGTCTATACTGCGGCGAATCATATAATAATGACATGCCGCCGGTATGCGGCGTCTGCGGCTGGAAGCTTACCTTTAATAATCCGGGGTACCTTGAGTATCACGAGAAGAACTCTCTGGTGAAAAAACTTACCCGTTCCGCGGGTTCGCTTGATGCCGATCAGGTGCGCAGGGTAATAAACTTCCTGAACGGTGAAGTGCTTAAGAGCGAGGAGCGTGAGGTATATAACGAATTCGTAGCGTCGAGCGATGTGATGCTGAAGGTCTTCTCGGATATAAGGAAGGTGGCCCCCACAGACGTCCCTGTGCTGATACTGGGCGAGAGCGGCACCGGTAAGGAGCTCACGGCGCTTACTCTCCACGAACGAAGCAAGAGAAAAAATAAAGCCTTTATAACGGTAAACTGCGCAGCTATCCCCGATGCGCTCCTCGAGAGCGAACTATTCGGCTATGAGAAGGGGGCATTTACCGGGGCCTACACGAGCAAGAAAGGCAAGTTCGAAATCGCCGACGGAGGCACCCTCTTTCTGGACGAAATAGGGGAGATGCCATTATCACTTCAGTCGAAGCTCCTGAGGATAATAGAGGATAAGATAGTAGAGAGAGTCGGGGGACTAAAAGGCAGGAAGGTGGATATAAGGCTTATAGTCGCTACCAACCGTAACCTGAGCGAAGAGGTAATCAAGGGCAGGTTCAGGGCCGACCTCTATTACAGGCTCGACGTCTTCGGCATAAACCTGCCTTCCGTCAGGGAGAGGGGTGAAGACGGGGTGCTCCTTGCAAACTACTTCCTGAAAAGGTTCTCGTCCGACTCAGGTGCCCCGAAACACTTCTCCAAGGAGGCGCTTAAAGCCATAAGAGATTACACCTGGCCGGGAAATGTGAGGGAGATAATCAATAAGATCAGGAAGGCAGTCATACTCGCCTCCGGCAATACGGTGCTCCCCGGGGATATGGACCTGGAAGTTATTGATATGGCAGACACGAAGGAGATCTCTCTCGCAGAAGTGCGCGAGAGCAGCGAGAAGGAATTTATTAAAGATACTCTCGTAAGGTGTGGCTATAACATCTCCAGAGTCGCAAGAGAGATAGGCATAAGCCGCCCGAGCGTTTATGCCCTCTTAAAGAAATACACGATCTCTCTTCCGGAAAGACGAAGCCAGATCTCCTAATGTTGTGGAGTTTAATATTATTACTTGCCTGCTTGCTCGTCATTCCGTTCCGTCCTGAATTACTCGTATAAATAGATACTGCTCATAATAATTCAAGTCATTTCTTTTCTCCGCCTATTAATGGACGACGCGCATGCGTAAACTTTATAAGAGCCTTTGCGGGTAGTCTCGTCTTAGCGCCTCGACTGTCTCAAAAGAACTGTTTTGAAGATAAGGGACGCACAAATAATTTTCCGAAGTGTAAAGCCTTTTACAAGTGTAACTTTCCTTAACACCAATAAATAAGAAGATAAGAACTTTTCCGGATCTAAAGCCTAACTATATCGGACTCTTAGAGGAAAGTTTTTGAATCTTAACTCAAAGAGCACTGTAAAGAAGTTTTTACAGTAGCGTTATGTCAGCGTAAAAAATCTAATAAAATCAATAGGTTATGTGTTGGCATGCGTGTTGCAATTATAGTATTTCAGAAAGCTTGGAATTCGGGAGAAGAAGTATGAAAAAAGACTATTTAATAATTTGCCTCCTAACCACTCTCGCGGCCTCATCCGTCTTGATGACGGGAGAAGCGTATGGTGATGGGTTTGATAGACGGATGGGACCTGAGGGTTGGATTGAGGGTGTGTATTCCAAGGGGTGCGCATACCCAAGCTGCTACTCTGGCGAGAGGGATCTTCTCTTCACCGGTGCGGCAGTTGAAATTGCCATAAACGAGTCTCCGCCTCTGAAGGCGGTGGCGGAGAGTAAGATAAATCGTAGGATATGGAATGAATGGAAGAGTAACGTCGATACGGCCCGGGAGCTTCAGTCCGAGCGGGGCGCGAGTTTCTTCAGTTGCAAGAGAGGCGCACTGGCGCGGACTGATTCACGTGAGTGGGAAAGGATTACCGACGAGAAGCTAGAATCCATAAGCGCTGGAGGGTTATTCGGAGAAAGTGTTACGGATAAGAACCTGGAGTTCTCAAAGGTAATCCTTTGGGATGAGGTGGATGGAACCTCTGACGATGGGGTTAAACTCGCCGGAGATCTTAGAATAAACAGACCTTAACCGCACTCCGGATTTACGGGCGGAGATGCGGCGGTCAAATCTTCAATGCAAGGTGAAAAAGATTCCGTTAAGGAGGAATTTAGAGAGGAGGTGCTAAGGGGAGGGATAACGGTATTTGTCTTCGTTACGATGATCTATGAAGCTTTAAATCTGAAAGGTAAAGATAGAGAAGCCTCTAAATGATCATGGAAGTGTTAAGAATCGATTTGCTGGATCAGGCGACATTTAGTCGCCCGGAGCGTCACTAACGATAAGTAGGAAAGGAAGGAAAAAGATGCAAAAAAATAGGATATTAGTCGCCATGATAGGCCTTGCCCTTATGGGCAATACAGCATACGCCGGCTCACAGAGCATCTCTGACACTGAGCTAGACGGCGTTAGCGCCCAGGGTCTACAGACCATCAATAACGATAACAGGACTTTCAGGGCGATTTCGGATCAGAACAATAACCTTGATTCAGTTCAGTTAAACAACAACTCTCAGGGTGATAGCATCGCCGGAGGTATTGTGAACTCGGCAAAGAGCGCCGTAAACGCTTCGGCAAACCTTATAACGCTCGGTAACGTCTCTACTCCTCCGAACGGAGATCCAAAGACGATAATACAGGCGAACGAAAATACGGCTAAGAATCACGTGAACGAATCCTTCGCTCTTGGTCTCGGTGGTGACGCCCTTGCCGTAGCCGCAAACGTCAATAAAGAGACCCAGAGGATAAGCAACATGAACGCCAGCGTCATCGAAGAGCAGAATAACAACAACAACTCCGTCCAGCTCAACCACGGAGCCCAGCACGACTCGAGCGGTATGAGCATCGTGAACGCCTCGACGAGTGCGGCCAATATAGGGTTGAACGCCCTTAACGCCGGCGAACTCTCCGATACTGTCATACAGGTTAACGCTCAGTATGCCGGTAACATGAATAATAAGGCCGAGGCCATTTCAGCCGGTTCATCAGCCGAAGCACTCGCCTTTAACGCCGAGTTCGGCCCGACACAGGTTGTGAGGAACGACTCCAGGACGAGGGTCGCAGGCAGGAAGAGCCAGAATAACAACAATAACTCCGTACAGCTCAACCACGGAGCCCAGTCCGGAGCCCAGGTTGTGAACATAAGCAACGTAGCCCAGTCGGCCTTGAACGTAGCCGCTAACCTTGCTTCCATCGCAAGCGTCTCCGGCGATTCTACCGTTACTCAGACGAACGACAATACGGCCGAGAACCACGTCAACAGCGCCGAGGCTTGCCAGATCTGCAAAAATGGCAGGGGAGGCGTAACCGCCATAGCCAAGAACCTAAATAAGCAGACCCAGAAGGTTGGTAACGGTCCTGACGCCGTGAACTCCGGTCAGAACAATAACAACAACTCCGTCCAGCTAAACCACGGCGGGCAGAGGGATGCTACGAGCGGCTCGATCATTAACGCATCCGTATCTTCGGTTAATAGCGGGCTGAACGTCTTAAACTCACGCGAAGTATCAGGGAGCAGCGCGAGCCAGTCCAACGCCCAGACGGCTGCTAATATGAGCAATACCGCCACAGCTACCGGAAGCCAGGGCATAGCGCTTGCCACTAACTGGGAAGCTAACGGCGCTACCCAGGGCATCGACAACGCGTACGGCAGAGATTCAAATGTAAGCGACCAGGACAACAACAACAATTCAGTCCAGATCAACGACAGCGCCCAGGCTAGCGCAACCGCCGTATCAATAGTGAACGCCGCTAAGAGCGCCATCAATCACGGCGCCAACATGGCTTCCCTTGGTTCCATCACGGGTTCCACTGTAAGCCAGTCGAACGACAATAACGCCGCTAACCATGTAAACGTGGTGCTCTTCGCCGGAGAGAACGGAACGGCTATCGCAAAGAACCTCAACAAGCAGACCCAGAACGTAAGTAACGCAGCGGGCACTTATGAGGGGCAGCTTGCCGTGATCGACGGTCAGAATAACAACAACAATTCAGTCCAGGTCAGCGACGAAGGCCAGAGCGGCGTAACTGCCGTAGCGCTTGTGAACGCCGCAAGCTCTGCCGCCAACGACGCAATGAACGTCCTTAACGCAGGGGACGTCTCAAGAGGCAGCAGTGTGTCACAGTCAAACGACCAGTCGGCGCTCAACTACGATAACCTTGCCGTAGCCCTGGCCCTCGAAGGCACTGCGATTGCCGGCAATGCCGAGACGACACAGAACCCCGGTCAGTACATAAATAATGTACACGCCGAGATCAACCAGGAGAACAACAACAACTCCGTCCAGCTAAACGATAACGCCCAGGCCGGCGTAACCGCCGCCAGGGTAGTTAACGCCGCAGGCAGCGCCGTTAACATCGGTTCCAACCTCATGGCGGCAGGCGACGTAAGTAGCTCGACCGTTACGCAGAGCAACCGTCAGTATGCCAGCAATCACAATAACGTGGCGCTCGGAAGGCTCGCTGTAGCCGGTAACCTGAATAAGCAGACACAGACCGTAGATAACTGCTTCTGTACCGACTTGAGCGAAGGAAAGCACCAGAATAACAACATGAACTCAGTTCAACTCAATGGCGGACAGTCGGGCATGCGTGTTATCAATGCCGTTAACGCGGCCCACTCGGCGGTAAACGTTGGATACAACATTATGACCGCAGGGCTTGTAACCGACTCTCATATTGAGCAGACGAACTCGAACACTGCCATTAATTTCTCGAATATCGCTGTAGGCCAGACGGCACTCTCAGGTAACTCTGAGCTCGGCCTGAGGTTACAGTAGGGGAAGGTGTAAGTACGGGGGAAGAGAAGCATCCGGGCAAGGGAGGGGGTAAGACCCCTCCCGGCCCAGCATGCTTTACCAGGAAATAATACATGCAAAAGGTAAGTAAAAGAACTCTTAGAGAGTTCTTAAGGAGATTCAGATGAAAAAACTTGCGCTGTTAGTCTTGATGATGGGGTTGTTGCTACCCGTCACTGCTTACGGGCAGAACTACAGGCTCAGCGACGAGGCCCTTGATTCCATACATGCAAAAGGGCTTCAAATCTTTATGGACTTTAACGTATTCTTCCCTTTTATGGATAGACCGGGTGTGGACAAGGTTTTCGGCGGCCTGAATAAAGCCGCTGGGCCGGAGATTACCGTAACGGACAATACGATAACCGATTCTTTTAACAATGTCGTAGCGCCTCCGGTACAGACGGTCGGTAACAATAACACCGGCAATAACGTATTGAACGGAATCCAGCTTAACGACAGTGCGCAGAGCGGCCTTAGTGCGTTCCTCAATATCAACGCCGCCAACAGCGTAATACCCGTAGGTATCAACATAACCGTAATCCAGGGCAGTAACAACGGCACTGTGAATCAGAGGAACAGTTCCTTCGGGATGCTTAACAGTTCCTTATTCATGTTTGGAGGTTTCTAAATGAGAGTAGGGTGGAAAATTTTAATGCTTATCGCATTCACCCTGCTCTTTGCCGTACCGGAGGCCGCTTCTTCGGCCTTCAGTATTAACGTGGGCGGGGTTGTCATAGCCAAGGAGATAAAGAGCATCAGGGAGCGGAAGACATCGGGTGTAGTCACGCAGAAATACGACTACAGTTGCGGCTCCGCGGCTATGGCTACTCTGCTTAGTTATTTCAGTGACGATGTAGAGGAGAAAGATATCATCGATACGCTCCTTAAGGTCGGCAATATTGAGAAGATAGTAAAGAGGAAAGGCTTCTCCCTTCTCGACCTAAAGCGTTTTGCGGAAGGCAGGGGTTATACGGCCGAAGGTTACCGGGCCGAAGTACTCGCCGACCTGGAAGGGCTGAAGATGCCGGTCCTGTTACCTATCATAATCAATAATTATAAACACTTTGTAGTCTTCAAAAGGATTGAGGGAGACAGGGTATATCTTGCCGACCCGGCGAAGGGTAACGTAACGATGCCATATTTTCAGTTTGAAGAATTCTGGTTCGAGAATGTCTTTCTGGTAGTAAGCAGTGAAGATATTGAGAAGACCTCAGGCATAAAAGAGATAACGGCCTCGTATATGGATGATACATGGAGGCTCATTCAACCAGGCATGCTCTTCGCTCCAACCGATCCCGGAAGGTTCAAAACTCATTAAAACTTCCTTCTTAACTTCTTTACATATTCACGGCAGGGCAATATAATACGGTTCCATTCTAACACTATCTATTTTATCAATTTGTAGACTTGCCGGAGGATGTATCATGAGAAAAATACTATACGCTTTTTTCATCCCTTTACTAGGTTTTTTGATTGCAACCCAGGCTTACACTCCCGTCATGGCTGAGACCGGAGAGGATGTCACTTCTGATGAGTTGGTTGAGAATGCCAAAAAGGCCCTGGAAAAAAAGGCCCCTGTAAGGACAAGGTCGACGGATGTAAGGCGCGGGGGTTTCCTCCTGCCGAAAGGGCAGATAGAGCTTGATACCTCGCTCGTCTACGCGCACTTCTCCGAAAACCAGTTGATTATCGACGGCTTCGCCATATTGCCGGTGCTTGTAATAGGCGAGATAAATATCGAGAAGATCAAACAGGATATACTCTTCGCCTCTGTTACAGGAAAGTACGGCCTTACGGACAGGATGCAGTTGGAGGTGACGGTACCTTACCGTTATCATCATCAGAGGTTTGTCAGACCGGGCCTCTCAATCGGTCGGCCTGAGGATGTGAACGACTCCAACGGTCTCGGTGATATTTCGGCAAGCCTCCTTTACCACATCCTTCACGAGAAGGCCGTAAGGCCTCACGTAGTCGGTGGTCTTACCTTGAAAACAAATACCGGTGAGAGCATATTCGATATAGATTCGCAATCCGGCGAGCTTCCGATGGGTACCGGCTTCTATTCACTTAAGGGAACACTCTCGTTTGTTAAGACTGCGGACCCGGCGGTAGTCTTCTGGAATATTGGCTACACACATAATTTCCCGAGAAAAGACAAAATAGACATTGCCACACAGGACCCTACTACGAAGGAGATAACTTATTCGAAGTTGGAGGCCGATATGGAGCCCGGCGACACCTATGATGTCGGCTTTGGGGTCGCCTACGCTTTAAGCTATAAACTTGCCCTGAATACGCAGTATCAGCATAGTATAACCGTTAAGACAAAGAAAGACGGACGGTCGCTCCCCGGCACTTTTATAAATTCAGGCGCGATAAGGCTCGGCGGAGTTTGGGCATGGAGCGAGAAGAGCTCGGTAGATCTCTCTACGACATTCGGCGTTACGGTCGATGCCCCCGACACCGTAATAGAGTTGAGACTGGCGCATAGATTCTAGGTGATACCATGAGATTAATCATTTTCGCATCTCTTGTTTTGAGCATTTTTTTGATTACATCCTCCGAGCTGCAGGCCGCGTCGAAAGAAAAAGACGTCACTTCGGAGCTTAAGGAGAAGGGGCTTAGCGACTACATCCTAAAACCCCTCAACCAGTCATGCAAGGAGGCCGTAAACTTCGATTTCGGTGCGGAACACAGGTTCTGGAACGGGACCTGGAATAAGAAGAAGAAGGGGAGTATGGTCATCATAGACTTCCTGCAGGGGACAAAGCACTTTTCGCTAACGCTACTTCCCTCAAAAGACGGCACATGTCAGACGTCTCGCACCATAACTTCCTACTGGACTACACCGTGTAAGGAGCTTTCGTCAAAATACAAAGAACAGTTCTCAGAGAAGAGCATAGACGTAAAAGAAACGCAGGATATTTTTATGTGGATATCGAGCGGAAAGGGCACGGATATATTCCTCTACGACACGCCAGGGGGCTGTGTTGAGGTCTTCAGGGAGTTCTATGTCAGGGGCAAATCGAAGAGTAAGTAGGCCGTAGCGTTTGCTTCGGGAATTAAAAGCTTTGGGGAAATCCGGCCGTCCAACCGGTTAGGCCGTGATTATGGCGATGAAGGTCCTTAGGGGCTAGCAGGTAAAGAGCATCGTTTATATCAGCTCAGGAGGAGGAGTATGAAGAAGGACGAACTTGTTCAAAAGATTTCCAGTGAGTCGG
>JAJCZG010000115.1 GCA_029262475.1 Deltaproteobacteria bacterium | reverse complement strand
GGCGATCGCTGAAGTAATAAAAGAAGAGGAGCTCTCGGAGGACTACATAATACCGAGCGTATTCGACGAGCGCGTCGCCGACAAGGTCGCCGCCGCAGTAATGGACGAAGCCTATAAAGCCGGGGTCGCGAGAAGGGCTCCAAAAAACTAGGCATACCAGTATGCTTTTAATGCCGGGGTATGAAGAGCCTTTAGATTTTGAAGTGCCGGTTGACCCCGGCGGGTAAGCCTGGCACTTAAAAACAAGCTCGCATCATCAGGCACAGCCTGGTTTAATTGCCGTGGCATGCCAGCATGCTCTTATTTCCGAGGCAAGAAGGGTTTTAGAGATACTTAAGTCGCAAGCTGGCCCCCGGCGAGGAACGACTTTGAAGGTAATAATTTAATCCTACTTCAACTCAACTAAGACCTGTCGTTAAAGCAGACTAAATATAAAAACCCCCGGTATCTATGATGCCGGGGGTTTTTTACTATTAAACAAAATTAGTTAAGAAGACGAGCGGTTACTCTTCTGCGCTGTACTTATTCTCCGGTTCGAGTATCGTAAAATTTAGCGTATCGAGCACTTCTCCACCTGGGCCGACTACATCTACTGTCCAGTCGCCGGTCCATACGCGGATGATCCTCTTTGAGCTGTGGGTGCGGTATGCTGGGCCACCCAACTTAAGCGGCACCCTGGCCATGACCTTATCGCCCCAGCGCCATACGTGCTCAACGTAGTCGCCCGGCTCTCCGCCTGTGATCTTCGTAAAGCAGTAGAGCTTTTCGGTATATATATCAAAGCTATTTCCGATATTCACCGGCTCATGATCGACAATATCAAGGGCTATCGCCGAGCTCTTGACTATAAGTTCTCCAGCCGCCCTGGCTTCTCCCGAAGAGACCGCTACCTGAAAAGCAACGGCCAGAAGGAGCGTAAATGTTAATATAATCCTCTTCATATCAAACCTCCAAGTTTAGTGCATATATTATAACTTATAATACGAAATGTAAAAACATATTTTTAAAGATGCCGAAACGCGCAGTCTATCGGCAAAACCGGGTCTGACGGCTTCGCCCGGTTTGCTATTAAAGTTTTAAATCTTCTTTAGAGAATAATCCCTCTTGCCGAGGCCAAGCTCCTCGGCCCTCGTAAGCTGTACCGTCCAGTCCACATCCGGGTGAACCCCTCTAAACTTATCGCCTCCGGGCTCGAGGCCCGAGGTAAGGGCGGTATCTTTTAGACCCTGGGCGGCGTTTACGAGGTCGGCCGAGGCCTGGTCGAGCGCCACAGGGTCGATGGAGGCGGCTATTCCGATATCAGGCACTATAGGCGCGTCGGTATGGCCGTAACAGTCGCAAAGCGGGCTAACGTGAGTAATGAAATTTATAAAGACAGACCTCTCCAGCTTCCCCTTAAGCGCTCCGGCGGCGTGCTCTGCCATCTTCTCCTGCATGGCTATGGTCGTCTCGTTCCATACGATATTTATCGTATCCTCCGGGCATACGGCGATGCAGTGCCCGCACCCGATGCACGTTGCGTCGTTAATAACCGCGCTCCGGCCTATGTCTATAGCGTCCACCGGGCAAATTTCCGCGCACTCTCCGCAGCAGGTGCACTCCGAAGGATCGACCGTAGGAGCGCAGTTCGAATGCTGCGTGAGCTTCCCTTCACGGCTCGCGCACCCCATGCCGACATTTTTAAGAGCGCCGCCAAAACCGCTCATCTCGTGGCACTTGAAGTGGGTTATAACGACGAGCCCGCTTGCCGCGGCGATATCTCGCGCGATACTCACCTCACTGCACACGCGAGCGCCCGGTACCTCTACGAGCTCCCTGCTCTCGCCCCTTATCCCGTCGGCTATTATAATGGGCGCTCCCGTAACGGCGTAATCAAAACCGTTCTCAATGGCTGTCCTTATATGCGAGACCGAATTGCACCTGGTCCCGGTATAGAGCGTGTTGGTGTCTGTCAGGAAGGGGCTTGCCCCGGTCTCTTCTATCATCTCGACAATGCGTCTTACGAATACAGGCGAGATAAAACCGGTATTCCCCTTCTCGCCGAAGTGGAGCTTTACGGCTACGAGGTGACCCTTCGAGAAGAGCTCTCTAAGCCCAGCAAAGGTAAGTAGCTCAGAGACCTTCTCTAAAAGGTTCCGTTTACCCGTGGCCCGGAGGTCGGTAAAAAACACCCCGGGCTTTGTCTCTTTATCTTCTTCGGCCATGACCGAGTCCTTTAATGAATAGCTTATTTAAACTAGATGGTGAGTAAGTACCGTCGGCAATCGACGCGTAGAAAAGAAGCTTGTAAACCACTTCCTCTGCGATGCGCGTATTAGAGGCACACTGGTGTGCTATATCTCGATTACTATCGGCACGATCACGGGCCTTCTCGATAAAGTCTTATTGAAATATCTCCTGAGAGATTTCCTTACCTCTTCCTTTACCTCGGATTGCTCACCCTTCGCCTCGGGATTAAGTTCTTCGAGCGTTTGGAGTACCGCCTCCCTCGCCTCGTCTATAAGATGCGGGTTTTCCTCTTCGAAAAACAGCCCCCTGGTAACGATATCAGGGCCGAAGAGCACCTCTCCCGTCTTCTCGTTTATGGAGAGTATGGCCAGCACTATGCCGTCCTTGGATAAGTGCAAACGGTCCTTTAAGACCATCTTGCTAACGTCGCCGACACCCTTGCCGTCTACAAATACCTTGCCGCACTCGACCCTGCCGGTAACAGCGGCGCTCTCGGCAGTGATGCTAACGACGTCGCCGTTTTCGGCGAGTATGCGGTTTTCCTCAGGTATACCGACCTCACCGGCGAGATCCTTATGCCTTACCAGGTGGCGATACTCGCCGTGTATGGGCATGAAGAAGCGGGGCCGTACCATATTGAGCATTATCTTAAGCTCCTCTTTGCTCGCATGCCCGGAGACGTGAATTTCGCTAATCTTCTCGTATATCACCTCGGCGCCTCGCCTGTAGAGGTGGTTGATCATCGTCGATATAGTCTTCTCGTTACCGGGGATGAATTTGCTCGACAGCAATACCGTATCGCCTTTTCTGACTTTTATCTGTTTATGATTATTCATGGCCATACGCGTAAGCGCGCTCATCGGCTCGCCCTGGCTCCCGGTGGTGAGTAGTACAATTTCACCGTGCGCCAGGTCCTTCATGTCGGAGAGATCCACCATAAGGCCGCCCGGCACCTTCAAGTACCCGAGCCTCCTGGCGATATCTATATTATTGATCATCGAGCGGCCATTGGCTATAACGCTCCTGCCCGACCTTGCCGCGACGTCTATCACCTGTTGAATGCGGTGTATATTTGACGAGAAGGTGGCTACTATTATCCTCCCCGTACACCTTGCGAATATCTCCTCGAAGCTCTTGCCGACCTCGCGCTCTGAGAGGGTATAGCCCTCCTTTTCGACATTGGTCGAGTCCGAGAGGAGTGCAAGCACCCCTTTATCGCCGTATTCGGAGAATTTAGCGTAGTCTATCACCTCACCATCAACGGGCGTCTGGTCTATCTTAAAGTCCCCGGTATGTATGACGACGCCGACTGGGGTGGTTATGGCTAGAGAAACGCAGTCGGCTATGGAGTGGCTTACCCTTATAAACTCTATATCAAAGGGGCCGACCGTTACGCTCTCCCTCGGGCGTACCTGGTTTAGCTTTACCTTCTTAGTTAGATTGAACTCATCGAGCTTCGACTCAATAAGGCCGAGTGTAAGGCGCGTCGCGTATATAGGTACGTTAATCTCTCTGAGAACAAATGGAAGCGAGCCGACGTGGTCCTCATGGCCGTGGGTTATTATTATCGCCTTTACCCGGTCGCGATTCTCCTTTAAATAACTAATATCCTGAATGACTATATCGATGCCCAGCATATAGTCTTCGGGGAACATAAGGCCGCTATCGATGACTATAATGGTATCGTCATACTCCATTACCATCATATTCATGCCTATCTCGCCAAGCCCGCCGAGCGGTATTACCCTTAGTTCCAAGTCTCCGACTACTCCCCCCACCTTACCCCCTTCTCTATGGCGGCCCGCGCGGCCTCCATTATCTCAGGTTCCGTACGCCCTTCCGTCGCTATGGGCTCGCCAATGGAGACGCGCACCTTCGCCGGGTGAATAAATATTCCGTAATCCTGCATTATGCCCCTCGTTCCGCTTATAGAGACCGGCACCACCGGGACGCCGCTCTTTAGCGCAAGGAAGAAAGTACCCCGCTTAAAGGGCAAAATTTCGTCCTCCTTCGAGCGCGTTCCCTCCGGGAAAATCACCACCGAAGTACCATTTTTGATCTTTTGTGCGGCCTTAAGTATCGATTTAAAGGATTTTGAAGCGCTCTCCCGGTTTATGCTTATGTAACCGGCAAAGCCCATAGTCCACCCGATTACAGGTATCTTAAAGAGGCTCTCCTTGGCCACCCACCTGAACTGGAGCGGGAGCTTACCGAGGAGGACCGGTATGTCATAGACCCCCTGGTGGTTAGAGGCGAGGATGATAGGCCCATCAGTTGGGATATTCGATACCCCGTCGACTGCCACCTTCACCCCCGAAATGAGAAGGATTATCCTGCACCACAGTGAGCCGATGGAGTGTATCGCCGAGCCGTCCTTCGAAAACGGGAGAGATATCAGCACTAATAAAAAGAAGACCGCCGTCACCGGCAGCCCGAAGATCCAGAGTGTTAGAGTTCTAAAGATAAACATACGGAGATTTTACTTTTATTACTACTTGATGTCAATCCATTACCCCCGCATCCCGGTAATTGTTAAAGATTCCCGCCCTGCTTGATTTCCTGAAAACTGTCTTTAGCCGTGCTCTTGTTAGATAGACGGTCTTTTTGATCGCATTTTCAACACCTGGACCCTGAAAATGACTATTTATACCGAAAACACTTGACTTTTTATTGATAAAAAGGCTATCAAGACTAGATTACCGAAAAGGCAACGCCGGTTTATAGAAGAAAAATTTTTGAAATGCGGGTCGGCGTAGGAATTGCGTAAAGCAATACTATTTTTTTAGTATTTTATTAGGGGAAGCCCGCCGCCGCGTAATATTAAATAATAATGCAAAAGGAAGAGAGAAGAGATGGAACAAACTATGCTAACATCCTGGGTAGGCTACACGGCTCTCGTAATCTTTATAATCGCCTACCTGCTCGTAATATTCGAAGATCTTTTACACCTTAGAAAATCAAAGCCCGTTGTGCTCGTCGGGTGCCTGATGTGGATGCTCATAGGCTACTACGAGCTCCAGCACGGCGTACACGGAGGCCACGGCGCGCATAGCGCGATAGAACATCTCATTATAGAAATAGGCTCTCTATTCTTCTTCCTGCTCGTAGCGATGACCTACATAAACTCCCTTCAAGAGCGGCTCGTATTCGACTCGCTCCGCTCCTGGCTCTTAAGGAAGGGGCTCAGCTTCAGGGCGCTCTTCTGGGCTACAGGAGGGATAACATTCCTCCTCTCGCCGGTCGCCGATAACCTTACCAGCGCGCTCCTAATGGCAACGGTCGCAAGTGCCGTAAGTAACGGCAACAAAAAATTCATCGTACCGGCATTCGTAAATATCATCGTCGCGGCAAACGCCGGCGGCGCATGGAGCCCGTTTGGAGACATTACGACCCTTATGGTATGGACAGCCGGTAAAGTACCGACCCTGAGCTTCTCTTACCTAGTCCTGCCTTCAATAGTAAACTGGATCATCCCGGCTCTCATAATGTTCCCCTTCATACCGAAGGGAGTGCCCGAAGGTAATGCCGAGCGCATCAAGATGAAACCCGGCGCAAGGAGGATCATCATCCTCGGCATATGCACCATCGCCTCAGCCGTGAGCTTCCACCAGTTCCTTAACCTACCACCCTTCATGGGCATGATGATGGGCCTTGGCTTTCTTATGTTCATGGGCTATTACCTTAAGAAGAAGGCGACCAGGAACGGCGAGGACGAATCAAAGTTCGATATCTTCAGAAAAGTACAGAATGTCGAGTTCGATACCCTTTTATTCTTCTTCGGCGTCATATCGGCCGTCGGAGCCTTACAGTACATCGGCTACCTCGCGCTTGTGAGCACGAGCCTCTACGGAGGGCTCGGCAACACCTATGCCAATATCAGTGTCGGCGTCATATCGGCCATAGTCGATAATATCCCGGTAATGTTTGCGGTCCTCCAGATGAACGTTGACATGGACCTTAGCCAGTGGCTCCTTATAACCCTTACATGCGGCGTCGGAGGGAGCCTGCTATCGGTCGGCTCGGCCGCAGGGGTAGCTGTAATGGGCGTAAGGAGAGACGTCTACACATTCATTCAGCACCTTAAATGGACCCCGGTCGTTGCCGTCGGTTATGTTGCTAGTATATTCGTCTGGTATCTCCTCTCGCCTTATATGCAGGGGACTGTTCAAGCAGTCGTCACCGCACCGCACTAAAATTTATCTGAGGGTGTGCGGCGCAGGCCGCACACCCTTCGTATTTTAATTTTACGCCAAACCACACCCTTACACGCTCATTTATACCTACGAAACGCTACATGTCTTCTATTTCCCCTTTTCCAATAGACCGGCCACCGAGTCTGATTTATTCTTAAAAGACCGACACTAAACTTCCGAATTTCAGTTTAATAGTAAAAAAACCCTATATAATCGGCCCTTCGCTTATCTCTTAAGAAAAAATGCCGACCCCGGCGCAAAAAACAAAACACTACTTCTGTCACAGTTTCGTAACATAACGGTAATAATAGCGTAATACTAGGGTGCTATAGTGCCCGTAAATGAGATAAGAAAAATAATCAATCAAGAAGAGGACAGGTAATGAAGAAAAGAAAAACAATGAAGAAGTTTCTGATGATGACATGCCTTAGCGCGGCTATTGCGGCCTGTGGCGTTATGGGTTCACCGGGAGACGCAGACGCCTCCGGGATAAAGCTCTTTAATGACGGCGACCGCTACCTGAAGACGGGCGGCAGGGTGCAGATACAGTTCCATAACGAAGACCCCGATACCGGTGGAGAAACGAGCGAAACTAACTTCAGGAGGCTCAGGACATATTTTGAAGCAGGGCTCACAAAAAGCCTGAAGGCAAAGTTCCAGTTTGATTTAGGAAAAGATACGGGCGATAACGACCTCGACATAAACCACCACGTTACCTTTAAGGACGTCTACTTGCAGTACACGACCCCGGGCGGGATAAAGATAAAGGCCGGTAACGCCAAAATACCATTCTCAAGGGAGGAGATGACCTCGTCCAAATATCAGCAGCTCATCGAGCGCACATTCGTAGGCGACCACAACTACGGCACCCCGGCCGAGACGACCGGCGTACACGTTAGCGGCGAGCTTACGGAGCAAAATATTTTATGGGGGGTTTCGGCGGGCGTTCAGGCGATAGACCCGGACGACGACAAGCTCGATCTCGACACTCCGATAAATGAGGATTTCGACTTCCAGCAAGGGGTTATCTTCGCCGGGCGCGTCGAATTCTCCCCCCTCGGAGCCGTCAAGTTCAGCCAGGGCGATTTTAAGCGCGAGTCGAAGTACTCGGTAGGAGCGGGAGCCTATATATGGAAGAACGACGACTCCAGGAACCACTACACCACCGGCGGTACAGATACCAGCGGTGGCTCTCACCCGGATGTGGACGAGATCTTTGGCCTTGAAGTAAGCGGTGCGGTAAGGCACAAAGGCATCTCAATAGACGCCGAGTATAATACCTTCGAGGTCGACACTGTGGACCCGTCCGTAACCTCCGGCATCTACAAGAACGGTTCCACGGCGCTAAATAATATCGCCGTCGAGGGCGGCTACATGGTCTATAAAGATAATATCGAGGTCGTCGCTGGCTACCAGATCCAGGACGCCGACAACTATGCCGACGAGTGGACGCGAGCCTCCATCGGAGCTAACTTCTTCCTTAAAGAGCATAACCTAAAGCTCCAGACGACCTACCGCCAGGGCGAAAACCTGAAGGGGAAGAAGGGCAGCGATATGGACGAGATATTCATCCAGGCACAGTACATCTGGTAGGTTTCCCCATCACCTCTCTCCGGAGTTATTGAATCCTCTTTGAGCGGGGTTTTATCAGGCGAACCATTTACAATTTACGGCTGCACATTAGCGGCCAGTAACTTTAAAGGAGTTTTAAATATGAGAAATGGACTTTTCACAGTACTTGCGTTAATATTTCTCACCGTCGCCGTAACAGAGGCTAGCGCGAGAAGCATAATAAAGATAGACGGATCATCGACAGTCTACCCCGTAACCGAGGCCGTAGCCGAAGAGTTTCAGGCCGAGACCAAGGGTAAAATCAGGGTTACTATCGGCGTATCAGGCACCGGCGGCGGCTTTAAGAAGTTCTGCACCGGCGAGACGGATATCTCGAATGCCTCAAGGCCTATTAAACCCTCCGAGGTTACGCGTTGTAAAGAGGGTAAAGTCGAGTACATCGAGCTCCCGATCTCATACGACGGCCTGGCCGTTGTAGTAAACCCGGCTAACGACTGGGCCGCTCACATGACGACCGGTGAGCTAAAGAAGCTCTGGGAACCGGCGGCTCAGGGCACTGTAAAGAAGTGGAGCCAGGTACGCGATGGCTGGCCCGATAAAGAGATTCACCTCTTCGCCCCGGGCGTTGACTCCGGCACATTCGACTACTTCACCGAGGCAATAGTCGGCAAGAGTGGCGCTTCGCGCGGAGACTATACGGCGAGCGAGGACGACAACGTCCTCGTGCAGGGTATCTCAACAGACAAATACGCCCTCGGCTTCTTCGGCGTGGCGTACTACGAATACAATAAGGACAAGCTAAAGATAGTCCCGATAGACGACGGGAACGACGCCAACGGAAAAGGCCCGGTACCGGCTTCATACGATAACGTTCTACGCGGCACCTACCAGCCTCTCTCAAGACCGCTCTTCATATACGTATCCAAGAAGAGCTCGGAGAAGCCTGAGGTAAAGCAGTTTATCGAGTTTTATATCGAAAACGCCGCCTTCCTCAGTAAAGACGTCGGTTACGTCTCCTTACCCGAAGAGGCCTACGGCCTTATCAGTAAGCGTTTTGAGAAGGGTGTTACAGGCTCTCTATTCGGGGGCAAGGGCTCTCAGGTAGGCGTTAAGATTGACGAACTCCTTAAAAAGGGGCTCTAAGAGGTTTTTTAGATGCACAAAGGTTTTCAAAGAGGTAAAGAACGGGTAATCGAGGGCGCACTATTTCTGTGCGCCCTCCTTTCCATATTTACGACCGTCGGCATCATAGCGGTGCTCATATTCGAGACAGCCGACTTCTTCGGCGAGGTCTCTATCTTTGAGTTCCTTACCGATACCGAATGGACGCCGCTCTTCGCCAATAAGCATTTTGGCATAATGCCGCTCTTTGCCGGCACCTTCCTTACGACGTTTATTGCAATGCTCGTTGCACTCCCGGTGGGGTTAGTAAGTGCAATCTACCTTAGCGAATATGCCACGCCACGCGTAAGGAACGTCATAAAGCCGATGCTGGAAGTGCTCGCCGGAATACCTACGGTAGTCTACGGCTTCTTCGCTCTACTATTCGTAACCCCGCTCCTTCAAAGCCTTATACCGTCGCTTAGCGGCTTTAACGCCCTATCGCCGGGTATCGTCATGGGGATAATGATAATCCCCATAATAAGCTCTCTTAGCGAAGACGCGATGCACTCCGTGCCGATGAGCCTTAGAGAAGGCGCTCTGGCGCTAGGCTCGACAAAACTTCAGACATCTATAAAGGTAATCTTCCCTGCGGCACTCTCGGGTATTTCCGCCTCTTGCATAATCGGCATCTCCAGGGCCGTTGGAGAGACGATGATAGTGGCAATAGCCGCGGGGCTCCAGCCGCGCCTTACGCTAAACCCGCTGGTACCGATAGAGACGGTCACAGCCTACATCGTGCAAGTTAGCCTCGGGGACACCCCCTGGGGCACAATAGAGTACAAGACAATATTTGCGGTAGGCATGAGCCTCTTTGTAGTGACCTTCATGCTTAACCTCGTAAGCTTCTGGCTTAAAAAACGTTTCTGGCAGGCATACGAATAAGAGATGGCAAATAAGACCAACATAAACGTGCTATGGGATAAGATATTTAAGGTCTCGGGGCTAATCGTCACCCTCCTCGGGCTAGTCGTCCTCGCGGTCCTTCTAATTGATATCTTCTCGGAGGGTTTTTCAAGGCTTAGCTGGGATTTTATCACCCACTACCCGTCGAGGCACCCCGAGAGGGCAGGCATACTCTCTTCACTTGTAGGCACCATATGGGTAATGGCCATTACCGCTGCTCTCGCCATCCCTATCGGCGTAATGGCTGCGATATATCTTGAGGAGTACGCAAAGAAGAGCTGGCTCACGAACTTAATCGAGATAAATATCGCTAACCTCGCTGGCGTCCCCTCGGTCATATACGGTCTCTTGGGGCTCGGCGTATTCGTAAACTTCCTCGCCCTCGAAAGGAGTATAATCGCCGGAGGGGCTACTCTTGCGCTCCTTGCTCTCCCGATAATTATAATGTCTACGAGAGAGGCCCTTCGCGCCGTACCGCCGTCTATCAGGGAAGCGAGCCTCGCTCTCGGCGCAAGCCGCTGGCAGACGGTATCTACTATGGTCCTCCCGGCGGCAATTCCGGGCATACTCACGGGCGTAATACTCTCTCTATCGAGGGCCATAGGAGAGACGGCCCCGCTAATAGTCGTCGGCGCGCTAACCTATATACCGTTTCTCCCCGAGAGCCCTATTACCGGAGAGTTCCCGTTTATAAGCCTCGCAGGCCTTAAGGACCCATTCTCGGTCCTTCCGATCCAAATATTTAACTGGGTCTCGCGCCCCCAGCACGGCTTCATAGTAAACGCTGCGGCGGCGATAATTGTCTTACTTACGATAACATTTATGATGAACGCGGTGGCTGTGTGGTTAAGGCACAAGTACCAGAAAAAGATCAGGTGGTAGGCCAAAGATGAAGACAGCATTCAAGATCAAGGACGTAAACGGATATTACGGTGAGAGTCACGCCCTTAAGGACGTAAACTTCGAAATAGGGGCGAAGACGGTTACGGCCATCATCGGGCCTTCGGGGTGCGGCAAATCCACCTTTATCCGGTGCCTTAACAGGATGAACGACCTCGTGCCGAGCTTCCGGCTTACAGGGGAGATGCTCCATAACGGCACCGATATCTATCAAAAAGGGCGCGATATCATCGAAATCCGCAGGAAGATCGGCATGGTCTTCCAAAAACCGAACCCTTTCCCTAAATCCATATATGAAAATGTTGCATACGGGCTCCGTATTCATGGTATAAAGAACAAGTCGACGCTCGACGATGTGGTAGAGAAGAGCCTTAAGAAGGCGGCTTTATGGAAGGACGTAAAGGACAGGCTAAAGGAGAGCGCCCTTATGCTCTCCGGGGGCCAGCAGCAGCGCCTCTGCATAGCGCGCGCCATCGCCACCGAGCCCGAGGTCATCCTCTTTGACGAGCCCTGTAGCGCACTCGACCCGATATCCACATCAAAGATCGAGGACCTCTTCTCGGAGCTTAAGAACGAATATACTGTCATTATAGTCACGCACAGCATGCAGCAGGCCGCAAGGGTATCCGACTTTACGGGCTTCTTCATGATGGGCGAACTAATCGAATTCGACGAGACGAAGAAGATATTTACCACCCCGTCTAATAAATTAACCGAAGACTACATAACCGGAAGATTCGGATAGGAGGGATTTTCACTCATGGGACGCCTAGTTTATCATAAAGACCTACAGAGCCTCGAAGACGACGTCCTCGAGCTAACAGGCATGGTAATGGAATCTATAGACAAGTCGGTAAAGAGCCTCGTTAACCGCGACATCAAAGCAGGAGAAGAGATTGTCCGCGACGACATACACATCAACAACAAGCGTTACGATATTGAAGAGAAGTGCCTGCTCCTCATAGCCACGCAGCAGCCAATGGCCGTGGACCTCAGGGTAATAGCTGCTATTCTCAGCATCATCACCGACCTTGAGAGGATGGCGGACCACGCCGAGGGCACGGCGAAGATAAACGTTATGATAGGCGACGGGCCGCTCGCAAAGTCGCTCGAAGAAATCCCCAGGATGAGCGAGCTCGCCATCTCCATGCTCGACCGCTGTATCCAGGCCTTTAAAAACCGCGACAAGGATACGGCTCGCGCCATCTGCGACGAAGACGACGCAGTGGATGATCTCTACGAAAAGGCATACGAAAAGCTCCTGCAACTTATGATAAACGACCCGAAGACAATAGAGGGTGCTACTTACCTGATGTGGGTGGCGCATAACCTAGAACGCATCGCGGACAGAGTGACAAATATCGCCGAGCGAGTCGTCTTCATGGTAACGGGCAAGCTAGAAGAGATGAATGTCTCAAAATACTAATATGCTTAAAAGAAGTATCTTATAAGCCGTTTACGAGCTCCGGCCCGAATTACTTTATTACCATTTATAAAGGAGCCCCAGATGCCA
>JAJCZG010000114.1 GCA_029262475.1 Deltaproteobacteria bacterium | reverse complement strand
AACTCGCGACCTCGGTTGACAGCTTTATGATATAGTCAACTATCATTAATCTAGGAGGTTGCGGAATGACACAAGCAGAAAGAGATATCAGAAGAAAACTCAAGGTATTTGATTATGCTAAAGAGACTGGCAACGTCTCTAGGGCCTGTCGGTATTTCGGTATAACCAGGCAAGCTTTTTACAAATGGAGAAGGGCATATATTTTGAAAGGAGAAGATGGGCTCATAAACAGCAAGCCTTGCCCTGAGAATTCAAAGCTACGCATACCTTTTGCAGTCGAAGAGAAGATCCTTCATCTCAGACAGAACTACCACCTTGGACAACTGCGTATTTTATGGTATCTGGAACGCCTACCACGACATCAAGGTCTCTTCAAGTGGGGTATATATATTCCGTATTAAAGCGTAACGGGTTAAACCGCCTGCCTAAAAATGTCTGCAAGAACTCTCTGAAATCATTTAAGCGTTATGAGAAGCAGGTGCCAGGTCATCATATTCAGGTTGATGCGAAGTTCCTTAAATTCGTTGATAGCGACGGTAGGATAGCCAAGCGCTTCCAGTATACAGCCATTGACGATGCAGCAAGGATACGATCTCTAAAAATATTTGACCGCCATACACAGAAGAACGCCATTGAGTTTATTGATCACGTGATAGAGAGGTTTCCTTTCCGCATACAGACGGTCCGGACGGACAACGGACATGAATTTCAGGCCAAGTTTCATTGGCATGTTGAAGACCTGGGAATGCGGCACATCTATATAAAGCCTGGAAACACCGCATTTGAATGGCAAGGTTGAGCGTTCGCATGGTACGGACGAACAGGAATTCTATCAGCTCTTGAGCTATACAGATGATGTTGACCTGAACAAGAAACTTGATAAGTGGGAGGAGTTTTACAACTTCCACAGGCCACACGGCGGCCTGAAAGGAAAAACCCCTTACGAAGTGCTTCGAGATAGGCTACAATAGAGATGGCATTTGTCAACCGGGGTCAGGAGCCTTACAACTTACACTTAATGGTCAGAAAACACCTCTTCGTAATATTCAATACTCTTCTTTAAGTCACTTAAAACCTCGTCATGCAGTTCTTCAGGCTCTATCACCTTTGCATCAGCCCCATATGACATGACCCAGCGTTTGACATCACCGTGTCCTGATGTCTTCATCTCTAAAATTATTGAGCCGTCCTTTTGTTCTGTTATTTTCTGCTCCTTGGCCCAAGTTCTTTCTTTAATATACTTTGCCTGATCGGAGGAGAACCATATTTTTGTTCTGACTGGATCGTCGCAAACAATATCAAAGGCTGACTCCAGTTTTTCTTCAGGGTCGAAATTATCTGGATATTCAAAGGTTGCATCAGTTATCTCTAACTCCTGTATTCTCTCCACAGCAAGAGTGCGGATATCGCCAAAAGAAGTTGTCTTCACAAAAGTATAAAGTCCCCCCTTGTTTTCAAAAAAACTGAGTGGGTCTATCTTGAAGTCGCAGATCTTATCTTGATCAAAGGAATGATACTTTACAAGAGAGGTCCTCTGTTGGAGTATGGCTTCGGTAAGTTTGTCGATCACTTCTTCCTTCCCTGTATAATCCTTGGAGAACTTCAAGGTAGGAGTAAAAAGGGTCTTGATCTTTTCGAGGTTTGCTGAAAGTCCATCTGGGACGAAGATATCTATTTTACTAAAAGCTGAACCAATCTTTTTTTCAATTTCCGTACCTTTATAAGTTTTCTCATGCCCTCTTAAAAGGTAAAGAGCAATTATTTCAGAAAGAGAGAACTTGAGATCTGGAAGCGTTATGTTTGGAAGCTTCAATAGGTAGTCATCTTGGAACTTCCATCTCTTTTTTCTCTCCATCGAATCTTTATCATCATAAATTGGAAAACCGAATTCACCAATAAGATTGAGCAACCGGTAGATAGATCTCCTGTCTAATTCCAACTCATCCGAAAGATCCTCAATAGTGGCTCCATGGGGCCGACTAATAAGGTCAATGGCCTTGAGGAACTTGAAAAGTTGTTTTCCCCTCATTACTCTCTCCAAATTAATTCATGAAATACGACCAAAATTGTCACAGGTGAGATGTATAAGAATACTAACAGCTAGGAAGAAGACGGTCAAGAATGAGTTGGTCTGGTAATAAATTGAATAGTTGAGCTCTGGACATCGTTCATAGTGCATATTGCTGAACACCCAGACATTCAGCTGATATAGTAAGAAAAGAAAAAATAATAAGGAGATCAGCACCATGAACAAACAAGAACTACAAGACAAGGACAGAGGGCTTAAAGACTACGGGATAATCTATCTATCTGGCTTGGTTGATGATAGTGCCTCGGAAAACGTCTGCAAGGAGATCATAGAATACAATATAACTGGAACGGTGGATCACATTCAGTTAATAATAAACTGCCCAGGTGGCTTAACTTCGGCTGGATTTGCCATCATTGATATCATGGAGTGGTCCAAGTTGCCCATCTACACCACTGGTATAGGGATGATCGCATCTATGGGACTACTCCTATTTATGACTGGCACGAAAGGAAGAAGGGTCATTACCCCTAGAACTTCCATGCTATCCCACAGATATTCAGCAATGACCTATGGAAACCATAGCCAGCTCTTAGCCGGAAGGAAGGAGCAGGATCTCGCCCATGAGAGGATAGTTGAACACTATATCAATTATTCGAATATAAACTCGAAGAAGGGGCTTGAGGAGTCCCTTCTTCGTGACGTGGACACATGGCTTTCAGCCGACGAGGCTGTAAAATACGGAATAGCTGATATTGTCGAGCCTCTGAGCGGGAGAAAAAATGCATAAAAGG
The DNA here is from genome assembly GCA_029262475.1 of Deltaproteobacteria bacterium. Lineage (GTDB taxonomy): Bacteria > Desulfobacterota > GWC2-55-46 > GWC2-55-46 > JAJCZF01 > JAJCZG01. The sequence continues at coordinate 26,496 of JAJCZG010000114.1, read as the reverse complement.
AATATGGATATGATGATAAATACTGGTCATACAGATATGGTATCAGTAAAGGATAGCACAATCTTGTCTGTTTCAGAGGATAAGAAGGACTTCTTCTCTGACAACCTTGAACACCTCCAAGCAGTTGAACATGAGGCTAAGATAATGCTAGCCCTAGCTTATCTTGTGAACGGAAAGAGGAAGAGCGAATCTTTGAGCACTTATACCAGAAGAGGAATGACCCAGTTTCATGATAGATCCGGAGATGACGTGCCAGATCTCGGCTTTCTCAAGTTGCCTCTAAAGAATATGACACCGGATGATGTCGCACGTCTCCTAAGCAAGGTCCAGTCAGAGAACAGAGCAATGGAGAGGGAATCAACTGCGCATGAGATAGAATTAAACTTTCTAAAAGTCTGTGAATCATACGCTCTATGTGAGAAGGAGTGTATGATTCTTATGTTAATCTTCGCCAACAATACAGGCACTTCCTTCAGGAACATGTATGAAAAGTGCGGGATCGACAGAAACAGCGATGGCAAGGGTAGAATGAGCATCGAAGCTTTGCTTGCCATTATTAGCAGTGGCTATCGTGAGCAGATAGAGAACAGGAAATATTTTAGTATCGACAGCCCCCTCATAAAAGAAGAAATACTCATGACATGGGGTACTGACTATGATGCAACCAACAATATCCTTGCTGAGAACATATATCTACATGAGCGCATTGTTCGCTACATCCTGGGGGATAACAATACTTATGATACATCACTACAGTGTATAGTGAGGGAGAAAGGTAATGTTAGTATGCTGCAGGTTGTTCTCCCTGATGATATTAAGGAAAACGTTTTAGAGATTGGCCAGAATTACACGACTTACAGTATGAAGAGAAAGAGTCTTGGTATAGACGACTTCTACGGGTACGGAACAGGTCTTGTTTACCTGTTCCATGGAGTATCCGGCACTGGTAAGACGATGCTCGCAAAGGCTCTCGCCACAAAACTTGATAAAACCCTTCTAACTCTAAATATTGAAAATATATCACAAATGAACAGTCCCTACACTTCCTTTGAGGATATTATTAAGTACGTCTTCAAGGAAGCAAGGCTCACAGATGGCATAGTATTTTTTGATGAGTGTGATGACATATTCAAAGACAATTCCACTGAGAGCAGGGCACTTCTTGTAGAGATAGAAAAATCCAACTGCATAACGATTCTTGCAACAAACAAGGTGCTTCGTCTGGACCCTTCGTTAGATCGCCGTATAACCATGAAAGTTTCATTTCATATACCTTCTGAGTTAGAGCGGAGAAGGATTTGGAAATCACTATTACCTTCTAAAGTACGTTTTGACAATGATGTGGATCTGGAAAAACTAGCGAGGAAGTATATCTTTACAGGGGGACTCATTAAAAATAGCATCTTTATGGCAGTAAATATTGCACTTAGTAGAGATGATGATTCGGACCTGACTTTGAGCATGGAAGTTTTGGAGAAAGCTGCCGACTGCCAAACAAGCACATTTTATGAAAGCAGCGGTATAGACAGCTCATATACTCCTAATATCAATATCGAGCAACTACCCATGAGGGTCAGTGATAAAAAGGAGTTGCTGAACCTCGCACCGATTTACAAAGGACTGGAAGCCCAAGGGTTAGGTCTTAGCGTGCTAGTCGGTAGCACGGACATTCAAACCGGTCTGGACGTCGTAGAGGGCGTAGCAAAAGCGTCTGACCTAAAGGTGAGGAAGTTCCCTCTTGAAAACATATTTGAAGACAGAATGTCTAAGATAAAGGACCCGGTCACGCAAAATGAAGTGCACTATCTTGACTTTGCCTTTAGTAGCATGTGGGGTTATCGTTCAGCTACCATATTTGTGGACCATAACTCGATCCTGGAGCATTACCTGGAGAAATCAGAGAATGAACCATCCATGACCCTATTCAGCTTTCTAGAGAAGCTCAGAGCTTTCAAGGGAATGTTCTTTCTGGTAACACGTCCCATGAAAAATAGGCACATACCTATAGAGTTCAATCATTACATGGAAATCAAACACCCCCCTGAAGAATTACAAATAAGACGATGGGAAGATTGCCTCAACGGGCAGGGCCTTGATAATGAAATAGTTGCTCTGATAGAACAGCATCCCATGTATTTACGAGAGATCGATTTTATTGCGCGCCAGGCGAATATCCGTTCGTGCCTGAGCGGATGTGACGAGAAGGTATCATTGGATCTCATTTATAGAATTATTGCCGATTATAAGAGGAATAATATTTCTGTTCCGGTCCTATTCGGTGATAAAATCAAAACTGCTGAAAGATGAAGAAAGAGGAGATAACTATGAACAAAACAACCAATACTAAACAAGCCTCAATTATAGGGACCATTAAGTCTCTGACAACTGGGGTCTATCATGAAGACGGTATTGAAACAATTTTTATTTATTTGGAGGAGTACCCTAAGTGGACAGTAATCTTCGATTATGCTCACACTTCAACGAATAACCATGATCTGAAAGTCGGGAACAAGTATTTTTTTATTGGAACAATGTTTGTTCCTGACAATACATTCATAGTACGTGGAGTAGAAGAAAAATTTAGAAAAATTAATGATATAGGTTTTGTGGGAAAAGATACTAGTTATCCTCTCCAAATATATGGTAAATTTGAAAAATTTAGAACATCTTACTCTATGCGCGGTGATCCTGTAGGATTTGGTTGTATTGACTCTCTGCCAAACATAGTAGTAACGTGCTTCAAAAATCAACACGAAACCTGCCTCAAGGTATTTAATGAAAAGGCCCAAGTTGTTCTAGTTGGAGATTTAGATATTGAGTCATGTTCCCCACAGTTCAACGCTGAAGGTATAGAGTTAATAGCACCGAGAGAAGAAGATTAATCAAAAATCGAAGGCGCCAATAGTAACCCCAGGTAGATATCATGAGGAGAAATTTTGACCCGACAAATTACATAACAGATAATATATTTCTGTTTTTTTTAAACAAAGCTTATGACGAGGAAATAATATGAATCGTAATCTTTCTAAATCTACTTTCATCCGTGGCCTTCAGTGCCATAAATCGCTCTGGCTTTATAAGCGAAAGCCAGAACTGCGTGATGAACCTGATGCTGCCCAACAGGCACGGTTCGCTATAGGTGATGACGTTGGAAAACTTGCCCAAGACCTATTCCCAGGAGGAGAAGAAATAGTTTTTGATAGTAACAACTTTGGGGGCATGCTTTCTAGAACAGGAGAGTTGATTGACAATGGCATGATTACAATCTATGAAGCCACATTTAGCTTCGATAATATTTTCATCATGGCGGATATACTTCATAAGGGCAGTGCAGGTTGGGAGCTCTATGAGGTTAAGAGTTCAACAGATGTAAAAGACGTACATATCAACGACCTCTCGATACAGTACTATGTTCTTAGTAAGTTTGGCATAGAACTATCGAAGATCTCGCTTGTTCATATAAACAATCAGTACACAAGAACAGGAGAGATAAACCCCCACATGCTCTTCACAATAGTTGATCTTACAGATGATATAAGGTCTAACCAGAGTTTTGTCAGGGAAGAAATTCAAAAGATGAGACTATCTATAAATGGTAAGTGTCCGGATATTAATATCGGTTCTCATTGTAACGAACCATACTATTGTGACTTCAAAGGCCATTGCTGGGAACATATCCCCACACCTTCAATATTTGACCTAAGAGAGCGGGGCATCGATAAGTTCGAGTGCTATCGAAATGATATAATCCATTTTAAGGATTTAGATTTAAGCCTGCTCAATGAAAAACAAAAGATGCAGGTTGAGGTTGAGCTAACAGGTAGGTCTGTAATCAATAAAGACTCTGTTAAGGAGTTTCTGGGCACACTATTCTACCCACTCTATTTTCTTGATTTTGAAACCTTCAATCCGCCAATACCACCGTTTGATGGTACTAGGCCATATAAGCAGATACCATTTCAATACTCACTTCACTTTTTTGAAGAAGAAAGTGCGGAACTTCAACATCGTGAGTTTCTAGCAGTTGCTGGCACTGACCCCAGAGAAGAACTAGCTAAGCGTCTTGTGGAAGACATTCCAGCAGGTGCCTGTGTAATTGCCTATAACAAGTCATTTGAGCAGTCGGTCATAAGAGGGCTCGCAGAAATGCTGTCACGATACAGAAGTAGATTAATGCATATTCACGACAATATCTATGACCTTATGGGCCCATTCAGGCAACGGCACTACTATACAAAGGAAATGAAAGGCAGCTACTCTATTAAAGCAATATTGCCTGTACTTGTAGACAATTTAAGTTATACAGGCCTGGCAATATCAGACGGGGGAATGGCATCTGCCACCTATGCCTCTTTGCATAATATCAACGATGAAAAAGAGGTAAAGAAAATTCGGAATGATTTGCTTGAGTATTGTATGCTTGATACATTGGCAACGGTGAAGGTGCTCGAAATTCTAAAAAACAGCATATAATTACTACTTAGTTGGGTGAAAAATATCATCTTCTCTGTTGGTTAAAAATAATCTTAAGGAGTGTAACTATGAACTATGACGAATATGATGAATATTTTGAAGAGAAATGTAGAGAAATTGAATCCATGTACAAAGAACTTAAACATGAAAAGGGTTGGAGATTTTTAATGTCTTCAAGGAGAACATTGGCTGCAGAAACAAAAATTGCACTTATTGCTCTAAATCCTGGTGGAGATAAGTTTGAACCCCCGATGCCTAGTTGTGATGGCTCGGCCTATTTATATGAAAAGTGGATCAAGCATGGTAAATCTAAACTTCAAGAACAAGTCAAAAAACTTTTCGAACAAATTGCGGAACGAACCTCACATGAGAACTACAAGGATTTACTGAACAACTCTCTTTCTGCTCAATACATACCATTTAGATCAAAAGATATAAAATCTCTTCTAAGTAGGCCAGCATCGGAGGAATTCTCAAAGGCTCTTTGGAAGAACATTTTTTCAAAATGTATTAAACCAAAATTAGTAATCACGTTAAGTGATGCTTTCTATGCTATCTCAACAGTATTGCAGGATCAGGATTCTGGGTATGAGCTATTAAGAAATCCCAAAATTGCCACAGAAGTTAATACAAAATGGAATGATGCCAAGGCTAGGTTCAAAGTATTTCAAGACAGTGAGGGTGATATTTGTACACTAGTCGGTTTGCCGCATCTCTCTCGTTATCAAATTTTCTCGGCCACGAGCAAAGAAACACAAAAAGCTACTGAGAAGATACTTGATCAAATGACAGAAAACTTCTAGGGAGTATAGTTATGGAAGAAAAGGGAAAAACATTCTGGGAATTGATCCTATCTAAATCGTCAGATCGTACCTATAGGGCGAGCGCACCGGGAGGGTGGCTGGTAAAATATTATTTTACTGCCGGTAAAGACTCGGCAAGCGCAATGGCGTTTGTAGCTGATGAAGCTGGACAATGGGAAGTATCAGAAACTTACGATTGGGAAAAAATTCAGAATAACAAAAACCCTAATAATGCCAACAAAACATTTCGTCTAGAAGTGCCTGAAGGTTGGCTGGTTCGAGATGGGTATAAAGCTCGTGACCGCTGCCTAGATCTCCACATGGTTTTTGTGCCAGACCCGGAGCATTCATGGAAACTGTAAGTTAGAATAGAAGCCTTCTGTTAAATGAGAGTTAACAATATGTATTTTAAACGACTCAGTCACTGTACATCAAACTGAAACGGAGGGGAAACAATACTGTGTTCTTGATCAGCCAGACAAGCATCTTCATCAAGAACGGTTCTATAGTCTCTGCTCTTATATAACTGTATGCCGGAAACCTGTTCAAGCAACCGAGACCACCTCTGTTGTTGGCGAAGAAGTAACTCTTGGGAGATAGCATGAGGTTCTTTGTATTATTTAATTCATATGAGGAGATTTATAGATGAGCAAAGAAAAGTATCCTTACCAGAGAATTTTTGAGCGAGACAAGTTTAAGTGCAGATATTGTGGAGTAAACGGTTCAAAGGATTTTTCTACCTGGTGGTATGCAAATTTCAGTATTGACCATATAGTACCCAAAAAACATGGTGGTGATGATAGAGATGAGAACTTGGCTCTGAGTTGCCATACATGTAATTTGTACAAAGGTGGGTCTAAGTGTGATTCTTTCGAAGAAGCCAAGGAAATAGTTCTTAAAAAGCGAGCGGAGGCTGAGAGTTGGTTTAATAAACATGTCAAACAAAGCTAAGAGCAAAGAGGTGGCTGTGATAGACAGCACAAGGTTTCTGTCAGCATGCCTCGTATGGAGTACTTTTCATGGCAAGGTTTGACAAGACTCTTGCCTTGTCAATTTTAGGTTAAATAAGATCAATAATTGGGCATTGATAAAGGAGGCCGCATGTCAACTGAGGCTGTCGTTTGGAGTATAGGAGTAGTAAGGAAGTTTATAAGACATCAAACTACCTTTTTCCCTGCTTTTCCCACCTATAAAAAAGGCTAGGAGTGGATTGTATAGTTTTTGTACAGTTAAGGCTCGGTAGAAGGGGGTAAAATCCGCTAAAGTCATCTTAGGGGTTTTATGATTTTCGTAGTAATATGCTAGGGTTTTGTAAAATACGGTAAGTGGGGGCGGTCCCCTGCAGAGGACTACGAATCCGTAGGTCGGGGGTTCGAATCCCTCCAGGCGTACCAAATAAAACCGGGCCGCAATATTTGAGATTTATTTGTTAACTTCAAATCGTTGCGGCTTTTTTATTGCCTTTACAAAGGGAATACCTAACGGGGTTACGGCTTATGTCGTAGCCCCTTTTTGTTTGTTGGTCTATGGTTGTGATGAAGCTCTTATAACTTCTCTTACTCACCCGGGTCGTATTTTGACGGCGCTTCACGGTGAGTTACTTTTATACGCTACTGTCAATCCCCTGCGCAATGCTATCTTATAAGCTTACCGCCTGGAAGACCGGATACGCATAAACAATACACCAAAGTGTAAAGCCTTTTATGGATGTAAAATTCATTGACAGTTGTGCAGGAACGCCTGGTTGAATAAAAAGTCTAACTATATCAGCATCCTTATAGATACAGAGCGGGCTTAACGACGGCACTACTGTAAAGGATCTTTACAGTAGTGCCGTCGTTCTAATAAGAAAGTCTATGAAATACGCAGCTTACAGGTTGGCACATGTGTTGCACCTCTAATTAAATGTAAAACGTAGTAGGTGAGTAACCGTACTGAAGAGTCTACAGATTACCTTTATTTCAAGTAATCATATACAAATCCGATATATGGTAAAGCGACTAGTAGGATGCAAATTGTCTGATTAATATAAACTTTTAGCCTTTATTTAAATGACGCTATAACTAAACATGCTATAATAAAATCAAATATCTATAGTATTCTTAATTAAAGATGCTAAAGAAACTAGATAGCAACCCAATAGTGGTGTTTTTGAGCAATAAACACCGATGTATCCTTAAATAAATGGGGTTATCCACGGATGGCACATGATATTTTACTCTACATAATCCTTTTCCTGATTATCCTTATCGTAGGCGTCTTCGGCGCCGTTATCTTCAGGCGAATTAATAGGCGGTTTAAATTCAAAAAGCTTGACAGGGAGAGGGAGGTTTATTCCCCTCAAGTAGCGGGGCTTCTAAGCGGACTCCCTCACGACTTTGAGCAGCTCAGACATAAATCCGGTTCCACAGCTTGGATCGTTATAGAAGAGGAGCTCTTTAAGATTCTACATGACGCCCCTTCCGATTCCGACAAAAGAGCTACAATTCTGGATGCCTTCTCCGAGCTCGGCTATATCGACCACTATATAAGCTCTCTCGGGAGCGTTAATCAGTGGAACAGGGCCGCCGCCGCAGAGAGGCTTGGCAGGACCAAGTGCACCAGGTCGGTGCCGCATTTAATAAAGACCCTTGACGACAAGGACAGGGATGTCCGTAACATGGCGATAGATTCGCTTGGGCACATCGGAGACCCGAGCTCAATACCTCCCCTCGTCGATTTTCTCGAAAAGGCCATAAAAGACAGAGAAGAGGCCTCTGTTACGATAGTTGAGTCGGCGCTCATCGGAGGTTTTGGGAAAGCCGTAATCCCGCATATGGCCAAGGAGCTTAAAGACCCTTCGTGGCGCGTAAGGGCCAAGGCCGTTGAAATCTTTGCCGAGCTTGGAGTGCCTGAAGCTAAGGAGGCTCTGCGCGAGGCCCTTTACGACACGGAACGCGACGTAAGGGCCAAGGCTGCAAAGGGACTTGGAAATATGGACGACACGGAGTCGGTGGAGAGGCTAATAGAGCTTACCGAAGACGATTCCTGGGTGGTGCGCCTCCATTCCACGCGGGCTCTAAAGGCCAACGGGGATATGGCCGTCATTGATACGCTAAAGAAAAAACTTACAGACTCGAACTGGCAGGTAAGGCACGCCGCCGCCATTTCCTTCGGAACTTTGAGCGATGAGGCCGTAACGGCCCTTACCGAAGTCCTAACCTACACAACCGACAGGTACGCGCGAGAGCAGGTGTTAGAAGAGTTACAGCGCTCCGGTATGATAGTATCCCTGATTGATCGGCTTGGTAGCGACGACGAGGGTTTGACGGCTCCGGCCGCTAAACTTCTCATAACCGCCGGCTGTTACGGCGTAATAAAGCCTCTCGTGAAGGCGCTTACGCACAGGGAGCAGCCGGTAAGGCTCAAAATGATAGACATCCTCGGTAAGGTCGGCGGCGAAAGGGCTGCTCAGGCCCTTAGAGCGGTAGCGAAGAGCGACCTCTCTACCGTGGTTAAAAAAGAGGCCGAGAGGGCTGCGGGCTCTCTTGCAACTCAAGGCGCTTGAAGATAACAAGGTAAAGAGTTCATGGAACTATTAGTCTCGTTCATACAGTGGTTCAACTATTTTGTGGTAGGTTACTACGCAGTTACCAACCTCCTGTATCTTTTTCTACTGGTTCTCGCCATGTGGCTTATCATAAAACACCTTCACCGTCTCAAATATTCCAAATTCCAGGAGGGCATACACCCGGCTGCTACACAGCCAGCAAGCGTTCTTATATCTGCATACAACGAAGAAGAGAATATCCTTAATACCGTAAAAGCCCTTTTAAATCTCAATTATCCGAACTTCGAGGTTATAGTAATAAATGACGGCTCGGATGACGCAACGCTAGACAGGCTTATAAAGAACTACCACCTTGAAGAGATGGATCTTATCTACAGACCCATCATACCGACCGAGGAGGTCAAGGGCTTTTACATAAACCCCAAAATACCTAATCTCACGGTAGTTGACACTGTGCATTCCGGAAAATCGGATTCGCTTAATACCGGCATTAACGTATCCAGGGCGCCTTATTTCTGTTCGGTTGACGCGGACTCCATAATGGAGAAGGATGCGCTCCTTAGCCTCATGCGGCCGATAGTGGAATACCCTGAGCTCGTTAAGGCCACCGGCGGCATAGTGAAGCTGGTTAACGGATGCACCTCCGTGGACGGAAAAATTACAGAGGTGAGGATTCCGAGGGAACATATTACGCGTTTCCAGGCCGTGGAGTATATAAGGAGTTTCTTCTTCGGGAGATCAGGCTGGAGTGTTTTGAACTCGCTCCTTATCATATCGGGCACCTTCTCCATGCTCCACAAAAAGACCGTACAGGATGTTGGGGGCTACGGCGTCGACACCGTGACCGAGGATATGGAGCTTATCGTAAAGATGCACAAATATTTGAGGCAGAAGAAGGAGAAGTACCTTATCTCCTTCGTGCCGGATCCAATATGCTGGACAGAGGCGCCCAGTACCTTTAAGATGCTTAAAAAACAGAGGCAGAGGTGGCATGCCGGGCTTGCGGAGAATATATGGAAGTTCAAGTCCATGCTCTTTAACCCCCGTTACGGGGCCGTCGGTATGATAGGGATGCCCTATCAGTTTCTGATCGAGCTCGGGGGCCCGGTCATAGAGACCGTCGGGTATGTCGTAGTTATAATATCCTTCATTTTGGGTATAGTAAATGTAGAGTTCTTCGTCCTCTTCCTTTTCATGGCGGTCCTTGTCGGCATATTCCTCTCCGTCGCTTCACTCCTCCTGGAAGAGATAAGCTACAGGCGTTATCCGAGATTTACGGACCTCTTTATCTTGTTAATTTACGGAATATTTGAAAACCTTGGATACAGGCAGCTTACCGCGCTCTGGCGTTGCACGGTCTTCTTTAGGGTGATCTTCTTTGGCAGGAAAAAATGGGAGCACATCAAAAAAGAAGGCGCTCATATTGATGAACAGACGGATGATAAGATAGGAGAGAGCACGGTACGTTAGGCCGGGTAAATCTGCTTATGGATTATATAAAACTGGGGCGCCTGGCGATAAGCAACGGAGATTATCAGGAGGCGTTAAATATCTTCCGAAGGGCATGGGAGGTAAAAAAAGACGCGCCTTCTTACATGGGCTACGGCGTTGCCTCCTTCAGGCTCGGCGATTACCCGTCAGCCAGATGGGCCTTCTATAAGGCCCTTAACTTCGAGCCGGAGAATAAAGAAGCTTATACATATTTAGAAAAGATAGAAGGAATAAAAATCTCACCCACGCCTCCGCCGCCATTAAGGAGAGAGTCGCTCTTTCGTACCGGTAGAGATTACCTGGAGATAAACGAGGAAGGTGAGTGGCGTAAATTTTTTATAAAAGGAATGAACCTCGGCCTAGGGCTTCCGGGTTTCTTTCCGGGCGAGTTCGCAATCAGGAAGGGAACGTACCTTAAGTGGTTCACCCAGATGATAGAAGGCGGCTCGAATTCGGTAAGGGTATATACCCTGCAGCCGCCGGCCTTCTACGAGGCTCTATACGAGGTAAATAGTAAACGTCCGCGCCTCTACCTTATGCAGGGCATATGGGTAAAGGCCCCGGAGAATAACGACTTTAACGGTAGAGCGTACTTAAGTGAGACGGTAAAGGATATCTCAGACGCCGTTGACGCGGTCTACGGTAATATAACCCTCCCGGAGAGGCACGGTTATGCGCACGGCGCATATACGTACGACGTCTCTCACCTCCTTAGCGCATTCGTACTTGGAAGAGAGTGGGAGAGCTGTTCGGTAAAATCTTTTAACGTGGCTATGGGGCAGAAACGCTCCGGCTACGAGGGGAAGTTCCTGGGTATCCGTAACGCCACCCCCTTCGAGGTATGGATAACCGGGCTCTGCGACTCGCTCCAGACGCACGAGCATAAGGGCTATAATATTACCCATCCGCTTACGGTAGTAAACTGGCCGACGCTCGACCCGCTAAAGCACCATTCGGAATCTGACCCCGAAGAGGAGCTTAAGGCGCAGGGTCTCCCGCAAAATACCGGGGAGTGCCATGAAAAGGTGCCGAGCGAAGACGACGAAAGCCTGGATATATCAAAGGTCCGTAGTAAGCGCGGGGCGGGGTTCTTCGTAACCTATCACGCATACCCGTACTATCCGGACTTTATAAATAACGATTTTGCAGGTGAAGAAAAGCCGTACGTAGCGTATTTGAAGACTCTAAAAGAACTTCATAAAGACCAGCCAGTCTTTATCGGGGAGTTCGGCGTACCATCAAGCCGCGAGACGGCGCACGTCCAGAATTTAGGATGGAACCACGGCGGACATACCGATGAGAAAAAAGGAGAGATAGACGCCCTGCTCTTGGAGAAGATACACGAGGCCGGTATGGCCGGAGGGGCGCTCTTTGCTTGGTTCGACGAGTGGTTCAAGAAGAACTGGGTCTTTTTACCATACGAGTTGCCGCCGGAGAGAAATAACCTCTGGTATAATCTTCAGGACCCGGAACAGAACTACGGACTCCTTGCGGCTTACCCCGGTTACCCGAAAAAACTCGTGGAGCTCGCCGGACGAAGCGACGACTGGAAGACGGCTACAACTCTATATGAAAAGCACGGAGCGCCAGTCTTTCGTTTTAAAGATGGTGGCGACGGGGCGAGGACACTTAATAAGCTAAAGGTTCAGCACGACGAAGGGTTCCTTTATATTAAGATCGAGACGGACGGAGCGGTGGACTTTAAAAAGGCCAACTACATGATAGGCTTAGACACCTGCGCGCCTGCGAAAGGCGAGTTCAAGCTTAATTACGGGACAGGAGTAAAGAGCCCTGTGGGGCTAAAATTCCTCATAACACTTACCGGCAAGGATTTTAGCAGGATACTCGTTACCAGGTACTATGACAAGTACCTTAATATGGAGTGGGGCATCATAAGGCCCGAGCTCTCTAACGACGGCTCATGGGTTGCCATACATAATAAACCGAATAAGAGGCGCTTAAGTAAGGATTTTAAAACTTTCTATCCGGCGAGGGTGGTACCGATGGACGCTCTTCGTTACGGGAGCCTCGATGAGAAGAGCCCGGACTACGATTCCCTGGCTGACTTTTTTGTTAAGGAAAACTCAATAGAGCTTCGTATCCCCTGGGGGCTGATAAATTTTACGGACCCGAGTTCCAAGACTGTCCTCTGGAAGGACGTAGGAGTTAGGACGAAGAAGACCGACGGCATAAATGTCGTTGCCTTCTCGTATAAGCCCGAGAAGGGTTCCAGGCTTGCTAAGGAGACTCGGATGGGTGTAAATATTACCGACAGCCTCCCGCAAAGGTTAACGAAAGAGGCTGTGAAGAAATACACATGGGAGGGGTGGAATACGCCCATATACCATACGTCGATGAAGAAGAGCTATACCGTCTACAGGGACAGGGTAAAGAAGCTTCCGGAGAGACCATGAAGAAGGGTGTATCGAGAAGAAATTTTCTGAAGATGAGCGGGACAGCGGTGGCAGCCGCTTTTGCCCTTCAGGCTTGCGGTGGCATGCGGGTCGGAGAGTACACGCTTGGAGATAGAAGGCTTCCGGTACTCATGTACCACGACATTAGCCTCGCAAGGGACGACTATACCATTACCCCTTCGCTCTTTGCCGCGCATATGGAGTTTTTGTATTCGAACGGTTTCACGGCCGTGTCGTTTAGCGAGGCCGCGTCGCTTACAGACGCCGAGCTCAGAAGGGCCGTAATAATAACATTCGACGACGGCTACGCTTCTTTTATAGACTTTGCGTACTCGTACCTTAGTCAGTACGGCTTTAAGGCCACGATAAACATAATCGGCGAGAAGGTGGGTTCGTATATAGAGTTAAATACCGGCAGGCCGACGCTTAGCTGGGACGAGTACCGTTACCTCTCCGAGAGCGGGCTGGTGGACTTCGGTTGTCATATGTATCACCTGCATAATTTTATGAGAAACGCCACGACCGTATCCTCCACAGAGCTCGGTAAAGACCTGAAATTATTTCTCTCGACACTAAGGAAAGAGACGGGCAAGGGTACGGATATACTTGCATGGCCCTTTGGCTTTTATAATAATAAGACTGTAGAGGTGGCAAAGGCTCACGGTTTTAAGTATATTATGAACTCGAATAGGGGCTACTACGAAGCAAAAAAGGGAAGTAACGGCGGGAGCGACGGCGCGCCAAGGCACAACCTGAATCAGAATACCGGCCTCGTTCGCTACGCGAGAATACTAGGGATATAGTTATCCGGAATAAAGCCCACGTGGGGTTTTGCCGGTCAATAATAGATTCTTTTAACGATCAAAACAATTACACTTAAGCGGGGTCTATACCGATGAAAGTTCAGCTGCGTATCCTTATCGTAGTCTTCTTTTTTTCCTTCGCACTTTATTACCATCCGCCAGTTGTCTTCGCTGAGGATAGCCAGGGAGCTCCTCCCGGCACAGCTAGCGAAGAGGCGGCAAATATGGATGAGGCGTTACGGCTTAAAAGCGTCGCCGATGAACTCGTAGAGACCGATAACGTAAAGGCGGCAGCCAGGAACTACATTGAGGCCCTATCTCTTTACGATGGTTTCACGAATGTGGAGAAGGTCGAGATGGCGGTAATGATCTCCTGGGCCGACAAGCTCGAAGAGGCGCTGGAGATACTCGATTCGGTTATCGCAAACGACCCGCTTTATGTAAAGGCCCGTATCGAGCGCGCCAGGGTGCTCTCATGGATGGACCGTCTTGACGAGGCGCACGAGGAGTCGGAGAAGGTTCTTGAGCTAGACCCGGAAGAGAGTGACGCGCGCCTCATAAAGGCCAACTCTCTTAACTGGAGGGGAAGGAGCAAAGAGTCCATACCGATCTACGAGGAGATACTGGATGAGGGCGAAAATTTCGAAGCGAGGCTTAACCTGAGTTACGCTTATCTCTCCGCCGGAGAAAGAGAGAAGGCGAGAGAGAGCGCTAAGGAGCTTAAGCCCGGGTTTATGTACCAGGAGGATCAGGCGGCAAAGGCGGTAAGGCTGATTAAAAGAGGCACGAGGCCTAATATGAATATAGGCTATAATTACTATAGCGACACAGACTCTACCTTCTACAACAAATACTATGTAAACGCGACTTTTTACAAGAACGATCTAACGATAGTGCCGAGCTATTACCGAATCTATCCAAGGGCTGAAGACGATGTCACCAAGGCCACTATCAGGGGAGATGCGCATAACGTTTCCCTCAATGTCTTCAAGAAGAACTCGGAGATACTCGGGACGAGGGCCGGTGTCGGGTATACGGAACTTATAAACGGCGTGGACTCAGGGTATTTTACAGGAAATCTGGGGCTCGATTATATTACAAGAAGGGGATGGCTCCTTGACGCCTCCGTCACACATAACGTCTTCGACGTCACCCCGACGCTTATAAAGAACCGCATAAGATACACCGACGTATCCCTTAATGCGTCAAAGGACCTTACGCCCCGAGTTTCCTTATCTGCATCGGTCTCCTTTAAAGACGTTTCGGATGGTAACACCATGGTTGCCATGCATATAGCGCCGAGTTATCATCTGCTTAGGGCGAACCCAAAACTAAGCGTCGGTTATATGTTCAGGGCAATGAATTACAGGACTCAGACAGGGAACGGTTACTTCGACCCCTCGGATTTCATCTCCAACCATGTATTTGGTTCTCTCTTCTATGAGAAGGACAGGTTTTATACCAATCTGCATCTATACACCGGTTACCAGAGCTTCACGCGTAACGGCTTCGACACGAGCGACTGGTACAGCGGATGGGTGGCCCTCCTGGGGTATAACATTACGGACAGGACATCGGTGGAGCTAAACTCCGAGGGCGGCGACTTTTCCGTTAGCTCGGCAGCAGGTTTCCGGTATTATATCGTAGGCATAAATCTCCATCACGCCTTCTAGTTGCGCTCCGGGTAAACTGCTCCTCGGATAGCGACAAAAGTACAACATAAAAAACGGGCCGCGCATCTTGCGCGGCCCGTTTTATTTTGACCTTCCCACCTGATTTTAAGCGGCAGGGGCGGTTTCTTCTTCCCCTTCGCCAGTGATATCGCGTATGGCGTCTTCCGGGGTAGTTACGCCCTTGATATCGAAGTTTTCGACCAAGACCTTAACGACACCCGGCGAGAGGAATGCCGGGAGCGAGGGGCCGAGGCGGATGCCCTTAACGCCCAGGTGGAGAAGGGCCAGCAGAACGCTTACGGCCTTCTGCTCGTACCAGGCTATCTCGTATGATATAGGGAGATCGTTTATGTCGTCGAGGCCAAAGACCTCCTTTAGCTTAAGGGCAATGTAAGCGAGCGAGTAGGAGTCGTTACACTGCCCGGCATCCAGGACCCTCGGTATGCCGTCTATATCACCGAGGTCTAGCATATTGTAGCGGTACTTGGCGCAACCCGCTGTGAGTATCACCGTATTTTTTGGAAGCTTTTTGGCGAGCTCCGTATAGTAACCCCTGCTGCTCTGGTGTCCGTCGCAGCCGCCCATTACTACAAAGCGCTTTATGGCCCCGCTCTTTACCGCTTCTACGACCTTACCGGATACCGCCATGAGCTGATCTTTGGCAAAGCCGATGGTAAGTTTTTTTGCTGCTTCCCCTTCTTCCATAGGTGCTTCCGGGAGGACGCTGCCGAGCGAGAGGGCCTTTTCTATTACCTCGGTAAAGTCCTTGCTCTTTCCTTTTTCACGGTCGTCTATATGGGCTACTCCCGGCCAGCCGACGAGCCCGGTCGTGAATATACGGTCCTTATAGCTATCGCGCGGCTTCTTTATGCAGTTTGTCGTCATAAGTACTGCGCCCTTGAAGCTATCGAACTCCTTATGCTGGTTATACCAGGCCGTGCCGTAGTTGCCGACGAGGTGTGCGTGTTTACTTAGCTCTCCGTAGGCATGCGCCGGGAGCATCTCGCTATGGGTGTAGACCTTTACGCCTGTTCCCTCGGTCGCTACGAGGAGTTCTTTTATGTCTCTTAAGTCGTGGCCGCTTACAAGTACGGCGGGGCCGTCTTCAAGGGCCGTAGATACCTCGGTCATCTTTTGAGTGCCGTATGTAGTGGTATTGGCGCGGTCAAGCAGCTCCATCGCCTCTACCGCTATCTCGCCGGTCTTTAGTACTAGGGCCGTTAGTTCGTCCGCCGAAATGTCCGCCCTTGTCGTGGCGGCGAGCGCTTCTTCGGTAAAGGAGAAGATTACGTCCTTCCTGTAATCGAGGATATGGGCGTGGTCCGCGTAGGCGGCTATACCCTTAAGGCCGTAGACGAGAAGCTCTTTTAATGAGCGTACGTCTTCGTTGTCTTCGCTAAGTACGCCGATATCTCCGGCTTTAGCGAGCATCTCTTCCCTGGTTACGCCGCCCCAGATCGCCG
This sequence comes from Deltaproteobacteria bacterium, assembly GCA_029262475.1. Taxonomy (GTDB): domain Bacteria; phylum Desulfobacterota; class GWC2-55-46; order GWC2-55-46; family JAJCZF01; genus JAJCZG01. The sequence continues at coordinate 9,826 of JAJCZG010000114.1, read as the reverse complement.
CGTCGTGAAGCTCGCCGGTAAAGACGCGCCCTTCCTTCTCTTCAAAAGCATTTAGGAAGAGGTTTTTTATCTTTGCCCTGACCTTCTGGGCCTCCTCTATGCGTCCTACGAACCACTCTTCGTCGAAGTTTACGTTCGTCACCGTAGAAAATAACCCCTCGATTACGAATACGTCGGCCGCTTCGTCCGCTACCCCGAGCTCTCTCGCCTTAACGGCCCAAATCGAGATACCTTTCAGAAGATAATTTAGAAGATCCTGAAGGTTACTTACATTCTCATGCTTTCCGCATACGCCTATCTTATCGCATCCGGTATTTCCCGCTGCCTCCTGGCACTGAAAACAAAACATACTCATCTCTTGTTACCTCCGTTTATTTTTATTTTTTTTACGTGCTTACTGTGGTCTAATATAACCTATTAAATTGATCAGGTAATTGACGGGAGTCAAAAAATGACAAAAAAAGGAGCAGTTAACTCCTTTTCAAAGATCTTCTTCGGTGATCCGGACGAGGAGATACTAGGTCTTATCGGTAGTATTAGCCACATGGTGAGCGTCGGCAAGCGCGATATGCTCTTTATGGAAGGCGACGATGGGCGCCACCTTTTTTACATGATATCGGGCAGTATCAAGCTCTATAAGGCCAACGAGGAGGGTAAGGAGGCGATCATCCGCTTCATCGAGCCCGGCGACCATTTCGCGGAGATAATACTCTTCCTTAAGAACCGCTACCCTGTAAACGCGATGGCCATAAAGCCCTCTAACCTCCTTGCCATAGACGCGTTAAAGCTCTTCGAGTGCATAAAGCTACATCCCGAGGTCGCTATGAAGCTCATCGGAAAGCTCGCGGTTAAGTCCAAGTACCTTGTAGAGATGGTCGAGAACCTGACGCTAGCCGACATCAGAAAGCGTTTTTTAAATTACCTTAGACACCTTACTGGCAAGGGCGGCGGCACTGTAACGCTTCCGGTGCCTAAGGGAGAATTATCCCTGCTGCTAGGTACTTCGCCCGAGACATTTTCAAGGCTCTTAAGAAAGCTCGCCGAGGAGGGCATCATAGAGGTGGATGGAAAAAATATCCGCATCCTCGCACCTCTCGAAGAGGACTAACCCCCTACCCCTTCCAGTGCTGTACCTTTGAAGACACCCGCAGAGCCCTGTATCACACTACCCAAGAAGAAAACACCCGAAAAACCGTATAATCTTATAGTATTATCTCCGTTTCGCAGTCGCGCTCTACTTGTAGAGGTTTACCTCGTTTCACGGGAGCTTGCGTGCGCCACGGTGCATTAGATAAGAGAGTCTATCCTGCTATCCTAAAGTTTCGGCGGTTATCGGTCGAAATAAGATATAGAGATAAAGGACGATATTTTGTTGTGAATTAATCATTTAAGGGATATGAAGATGCATACTCATCTGAAAGAAAAAAACACTGGCACAGAGCATGCAATAGAGATAGGGTCGAGGATCTGGTGGGTCGGTTACCAGATACCTGGAGACGAACTCCAATGCAACGCCTACCTGATAGAGCACGGCGACCAGTCGGTTCTCATAGACCCCGGCTCCGCGCTTACATTCGACAAAACCCTTAAAAAGATAGAGGAGGTTACCGACTTTTCAAATATACGGTACTTTATCTGTCACCATCAGGGCCCGGATATAACGAGCTCTCTTAACAGGATCGACGCGATGGTTGAGCGAAAAGATGCGCTGATAGTCACCCACTGGCGAGCCGCGACACTTTTAAAGCACTATGCCTTAAAAAACCTCCCCATATGGACGGTAGACGGTAACGACTGGAAACTCGACCTCGGCGCTCGGGTTTTAAAATTTATCTTTACACCATACCTTCATTCCCCGGGTGCGTTTTGTACATTTGACGAAGATAGCCGCACCCTCTTTTCAAGCAACCTCTTCGGAGGCTTTACGGAGGAGCCGTCGTTCTTTGCCGAAGACGAGTCTTACTTTGAGTCGATGCGCCCTTTTCACGAGCACTACATGCCTGGTAAAGAGATAGTGCAACACGCCCTTCTTAGCATAGAAAAAGAGGAGGTGCAGATGATTGCCCCCGGGCACGGCTCCATCATACCCGAAGAGCTCACAGGCTACATGATAGAAAAGCTCAAAGGGCTTGAGTGCGGCCTCTATCTTATGGCAGAGAAGGATAGCGACGTAAGCCACTTGATGGAATTAGATAAAATGATAAAAGGTTTCATGAGCGCCCTTGTGCTTTACAAGGATTTCTCGGATATCGCTCACTACCTCTGTAGCGTTGCAAAAGAGATACTCCCGGTTAAGGCCCTGGAGTTTTACGTTAAGAGAGAAGGAGAGGAGAATTATATCTGCTTCGCCCCTGAAAACAAGTATCACGGCGAAACGGTCCCCAAAGTATCCTTTATTACCTCGGTCATCGATAACACGCTGGAGGTTTCGTCGAAAGAGGCCGACTATCACTACGACTTAGTAACATTCGACAGGGAAGGAAAGACAAAACATGCATTAGCCATACCCATTGATACCGATGGGCATGAAAAGCTCAATGCAGCGGCAATTTTTCTCCTCCGAAGCGAAACGGAGATAAATGACGAGATAAAAGAACTCCTTGCCAGGATGCGCCTTCCGCTCTCCGTTGCCATTGAGCGCGAGAAACTATTTCACATGCTTGAAGCCGACCGTAATGAAGTATACGAAAAATCCAAAAGCGACCCTCTCACAGGACTCTATACGAAATGTTATATGAATGATCTGGCCGGGCGGCTTTTGGATAACCATAACAGGGAAGCGGCCAGTGGCGTAGCCCTGATTATGCTGGATGTGGATCATTTCAAGTCTGTAAATGATAAATACGGTCATACGACCGGCGATACGGTGCTTAAGTCCGTTGGGGAGGTGATATTTGAGCAGGTGAGAAGGGTCGATATCCCCGTCAGGTACGGCGGCGAGGAGTTTGCCATCTTCTTGCCGGTGCACGATATCTATACCGCGTCAATGATTGCCGAGAGGATCAGGAAGGCCCTTGGCGAACTCTCCTTTGGTGAAGGTGAAGGTGATGAGGGTTTTAAGGTTACCATGAGCGCCGGTGTAGCCGTTCACATACAGGACGAGTCCATGCTTGAGCTTATTAACCGGGCCGACAAGGCTTTATATAGCGCCAAGGAATCCGGACGGAACAGGAGCTGTAGAGCCAGGTGAGCGGTGGTGAAACGGGTGAAAAAAGAAAGCCCCATTACCAACGGGATTAAATCTGTAAGAATGCTATGCCCTACGCCCGAAGAGTGGCATATTAAGTGATGAGCCTTCTTTATCGTAATACTAAAAGCCTTTATATTTGGCCTCCAGCTCTCCCCTCACATACTCATAAAGGCCCGGCTTGTAAGTGAATAACCCCCCTCGTGAGAAAAAATTCTTTTATTGAAGCCGCCTGGGATACTCCGACACAAAATTTATATGCTTGACATTTACTAAAAAATGTTATAGTCTATGATATATTCAATTAATTAATAAATAGTATATCTTGCATTATGGAAGGTTTTTCTGCAATTGGAAAACTATTCCATGGGTTAAGGGGGTCAAGATGCAAGAACTAAGCTGTCCGCAATGCGGTTATACGGAGGAGTACATACCTTCCTCCTCCTCGCTGAGTCTCGTAAGGCGCTCGTCTCAGGTGTGCCATGAATGCGACACCCCGCTCTTCTATAAGTGCAGGCAATGTATGGCTTTTAAGGAGCCCCACAGGCCCACTAACAGTTGTAGCGGTTGCGGACATTTAATGAAAAGCTAGGCCGTTTTTTCAAAAAACAGGCTTTCGAGCGACTGGAAGGCGAGAAAGCGGAGGCCTAAGGTTTGCCAGCGCGAGTCGTCCCGTCAAGGGCGGTTTTTCATACGCCCGGAGCCCTTCAAAGCGCCTTTCGATCCTTGACAAATTCTGAATTACAGGTATAATACCAAATGTAATTGCTATAACATTGTTCCTTGTTTTAAGGGCTGACGAAGGCCTTTACGCATTTTTAAGGTGATGATGCCTCAACTGCGAAGCGTTCCATATTCTCAAGTTGGGGTTTTTTTATGCGCGGCAGGGCCGACCTACTAATGTAAGGCAGGCTAGCGTGCTCTTGATACGCACCCTGAGAGACACCTGAAGCTACCAAAGTCCCGTACGACGCGACGGATGAGTTTATCGGTGGTCTTCCACGGGCCTCCCCCGCGTACGCATAGAGATTCGTATGCCACGGGCGGCTATTTGCGCCGCAGGCCAGCCTGCTCTTGATACGCGCATTGAGAGACCTGAAATTTTTGAAATTCCGTACGACGCGGCGGATGGGTTTACCGGCATAAAAGCTCCGGAGAGGGCATCCCTAAGAAGTTCATATTTTTGGAGAAGAGGCATTGAGTACTTCTGATTTCTATAATGGCAGTTCCTCAGGCGGCGATATCTACGTTGGCGACCTTAAGGCGGTCTCCAGGGACGACTTCAAGCGTCTCGCCTCGGAGCTCGCGGTATCCGGTGTTACGCTAAAAGCCCTCTTCGAGCTCCTTCAAGATAGAAACGTTCCATCAGGCAAGCTCGACTCCACACTGCGCGATCTGGCAGGGCGTTATAACGAACTAAAAGACAAGATGCGCTCGCTCGCGCCAAGGGACGCCGCCGTAGCCGCCCTTAAGGATCAGGCGGTCGAAGCGCTTGAAAACGCTGCCTTCAACCGTGTCGAGGCCTTACTGGACGAAGTAAGCAACCATGAAGTAAGGACTGCCCGTGAGCTCGCCGCAGCATCAAAGGCCGCAAACGGCGACCTTAAGAGGACACAGCTCGACTACCCGGCCTCGGCGCGCTATTACCGCGAGGCCGTGGAGCTACTTCCCGGCGGCTCCCATGAAGCGCTCTCCGGCTACCTGAACTCTCTTGGGAGTGTGCTTATGCTCGCCGGAGATTTTAGTGGGGCGGAGGGGCCGCTTACAAAGGCCCTTAAAATTCGCGAGAAGACTCGCGATGCCGATCACCCGGATCTCGCCGAGAGCCTCTTCTACCTTGGCTGGCTCTTTGAGGACCAGGGGCGTTACGACGAGGCGGAGCCGCTTCAGGTGCGTTCTCTCGCCATCCGTGAAAAGGTTTACGGCCCGGGGCACCCCGAGGTCGCTGATTCGCTAAATAACCTCGCCCTGCTCCACTATCATCAGGGTAGATACTACGACGCGGCCCCTCTCTTTAAACGTTCTCTCGCCATACGCGAAAGGGTTTTAGGCCCCGCCCACACGGACCTAGCGGCATCGCTAAATAACATGGCCGGACTCTACCGCGCGATTAATCGTTATAAAGATGCCGAGCCGATCTTCCAGCGCGCTCTTGGAATCTACGAGAAGGCTTTTGGGCCCGAGCACCCGGATGTGGCGACAACCGTATGTAACCTGGCGCTCCTTTACTATGAACTCAACCGGTACAAAGAGGCTGAAGAGCTCCACAAGCGCGCCCTCGCCATCCGCGAAAAACTCCTTGGCGACGATCATCCGGACGTTGCCAATTCTTTAAATAACCTTGCAGGTCTATACCGTTCGCTTAAGCAGTACTGGAAGGCCGAGCCGCTCCACAAACGTTCGCTAGCCATCTCGGAGAAGACACACGGCCCGGAACATAAGGATGTTGCGACGACACTCTCTAACCTCGCCCTTCTCTTCGACGACCAGGGACGTTACGACGAGGCCGAAGCGCTCCAGAAACGATCTCTCGCAATAAGGGAAAAGGTGCTTGGAAGAGAGCACGCCGACGTATCGAACTCTTTAAATAACCTCGCCGGACTCTACTGCTCGATGGAGCGTTACGACGAGGCGGAGGGGCTCCACAAACGCTCGTTAGCCATACGCGAGAAGGTTTTAGGCACCGAGCACACCGACGTGGCGACGACCCTTAGAAACCTGGCCGTCCTCTACGACGGTCAGGGGCGTTTCGACGAGGCGGGTCCGATGTACAGGCGCTCGCTCGCCATACGCGAGAAGACACTTGGCGCCAAAAACCCGAATGTCACCGCCGTATTAAAGAACTATATTAATGTGCTGGAGAAGACCGGGGATAAGAAGAGGGCGGATATGATGCGCCAGTTCCCGCGTGTTATCGTCTAGGCTCCAAATTATATTTCCTCGCCGCTTGCGAAGACCCAACAGTCTTTGCCTCATCAGCCAACTTTACGGCAAATCCCTTATCGGCACATCCGGTCATGGACCGTGGCCATCTTCTCTCTCCATTCATACACGCGATAAGCCAGTAAAGCTAGTTGACTAATAACCCCCTCGCGGGGTAAAATCCTCAAGTTTCTAATTAAATTCCCGAAAGAATAAGATATGAATCTACCGCTCGACATAGCCCCCGGCACTTTCGCCCTTTTGGTGATAATAGCCGTCTTCCTCGCCATCGTCTTCTTTAAGTTGCTTAAATGGGGCATTAAGCTCATCATCAGTCTCGTGCTAGTCCTTCTTATCGTAGGCTTCTTCCTCTACCTGCTTGCCTAGAGTAAAACGTAGTATCCCACCACTCTCCTCTCGGTGCCCGTAAAGGCTCCTCTGGTCGGAAGGCCTCTATATATGGTATCTTCTCTATACAGAAAGAGATCATTAACCAAAAGCTTATAGCAATGGAGGTACTTAAATGGCGGAGAAGAGAGAGAAGATAAAGGTTTTCCTGCTAGGCATGATAGCCGCATCGGGGCTAATATTTACTATGGGCGCGGGAGGTTCCGACGGTGTGGGGCGCTACCAGACTACGAGTGCCGCGACGAGCACCTTCCTCGGAGTCTATATTACCGACACGAGGACGGGGGTGACGAAGACGATCATCGGGGACCATGTCGGCCAGGTCGGCATACCCTTCACCGCCATGAAGAATAAGCTAAGGAGCGGGCCATTCGAATAATACGTGAGTAGCACGCGGGCCGGTGGCGGCGGCTTCAGGTGAGGGAAGTATTGTTTGTTCAAGGGGCAGGGCTAGGGCTTCCTAGCGGAGACCCTGCTTGAGCGACGAGGCGCGCTCTTTTGCGAGCCTCCCCTCCCTGGTATCGGGGGCAACGTTTAGTTGCCTTACGTACTCGTTATAAGCGGCGGCTGTGTCGCCTGCGGCCTCGTGTGAGGCGCCGAGGTAGTAGTGGACAACCGGGTCCTTCGGCGCAGCTGCTGCGTAGGGGGTCAGGTACCGAAGCGCTTCGCGCGGCATCCTTAGCTCATAGTAGCTAAGACCCAGGTAGAGGTGGGCCGCGGCGTCCCCCGGGTAAAGCCCTATCGCATTTTTAAGCGCACCCCTGGAGTAGGAATAGTTTTTTCTATAGTAGTAACTTACACCTCTCCCTCGGATAGCGGGCTGGTAGCCTGCGTCGATTGATAGCGCTCGGTCGAAGGCGCTCTTTGCGGGGCCGTACTTCTTCTCCTCAAGGAGGATAAAGCCCTTAAGGGTATGAAAGGGCGGCTTATCCGGGTGTATGGAGATGCCTTTATCTATAATCGAAGATGCCTCATTTAGTTTATCCTTCTTCGCCGTGCGGTAGGCAGTGTCGTAATAGTCCTTATATGCCCTGTCGGCCTTCTTAATCCCGGAGGTCATTTGAAGGAATTTCTTTCGCCCGGTACCGTCCCCCCTGAGCCTTCCCTCCGATGGTTTGAGCTTCGAAATTTGTAAAAGACGTATCGAAGTCCTCGGGTGGGTGCTAAGAAGATCCGTCATAAAACTCTCGTTACCGGAGCCCCTGCCACTTGATTTCAGATACTCGTCTGCGGCTCCTTCCAGGTTTCTATGGGCCTTTACCGCGTTAACCGGGTCGTAACCAAGTTTCGTCATATACTCTACGCCGAGCCTGTCTGCTTCGAGTTCGTCGCTCCTGCTGTATTTTAGAAGGACAAGACCGGCCCCGAGTTCCCCTGCCTTCACGGCTGTGTCTGCGTAGCCGCTGCCTGCTGCCGCAAGGGCAATGCCTACGATAGAGAGCCCGGCGCTTGTTGCCTGCTTTTTAGAGAGCGCGCCCGCCGAGTGCCTTGCCGAGACATGACCCATCTCATGACCCATAACGAAGACGAACTCCGCCTCACTTTGAAGAGCCGTAAGGAGCCCCCTTGTTATGACCACGTAACCGGGTATGGCCCAGGCATTCGGGACCGAGCTATTTTGTATGGCGAATTTAACTGGGAGCCCAGGCCTGTGAGAAACACCGTGAATATCCATTACCAGCCCCTTCAAATAGGCCTTTAGCCTGGGGTCGCGGTACTCGCCACCACCGAAATCTCCGCCCCAGATGGCGTTCGGGTAAAACTCTCTGCCCATCTTGATTTCATCTGCCTCGCTCACAAGCATAAGCTCCTGCTTGCCGGTGACCGGGTTTACGGCGCAAGACGAGAGCAGGAGGAGAAAGAGCGTGACTATAGTAAGTGCGGAAATTTTATTATTTAGCATTTTTCCCTCGCGTACGCAAAGACCTTGCAAACCACGGAGTGTTAGTTGCGCGACTTAAAAGCACACGTGTGTGCTTTTTCTAAAGAAGATATTTTTCATTATACCACCGCCAAGGGTACTCACAAATAATAAAAGCGCACCAATGCGTTCTTAATACGCTCATCAAAGTGCTGGTAGCAGACAGAAGGTCTTTCTACGCGACGACGACAGTTAGTAAATATATTGCGCCAGCTACGGACGCGTACGCAGAGCCTTTGCAAAGCACGGGCGGTTAGTCGCGCGAATCAAGACAGGGCTAGCCCGGCCAGTTCCTTGTCGTAAACCGGCGCGAGCCTCTTCCATGAGTATCTCTCCATATGGGTACGAAGGCTAAGCCCCCTGATCTCTTCTATGTTGGAGACGGCGTATGAGAGGCGTTTAACGAGGCCGTCGAAATCGTCGTAGCGGTGTCTTTCTTCGAGTCCGGCAGGGATGTGTTCGGGGTAGGCGAGGCGGTTAGGGAGTATCGGGTAGGCACCGAAGTAGATAGCTTCGACAACGGAGGAGCCGAAGAAATCGTGATTTGATGTTACCGGGAGTATATCGGCCCTCCTAAGCCACCGGGCGTATTCTGCGCGGTCTTTTGCGTAGCCGAAGTGGATTATTCTTTCTCCGAGCCTCTCTCTGGCCTCCTCGAATTCATCGGGTATTTTACCAAAACTCTCGCCGAGTACGGCGACCTCGAAGTCGAGGCCATTTTTCTTAAGCGCGTAGAGGGCGCGGAAGAATTCGGCGGGGTTTTTGTCGAATTCCCAGCGGTGGTTCCAGAGTATAAGCGGCTTGGAACTCACGGCGTAATCGGCCGGGGCGTGCGGCCCGGCGTAATCGGCCCCTGAGAGGGCGTCGAAGTCGATGCCGAGGTAGAGGACCGAGCTCTTTTTTTCTATATCCTTAATGGACGCAACTTCGTTATGGTCTGGAAAGCCTTTTAGAAACTTTTCAAATCCACTTAGAAAGATATTCATATGAAAAGAGGAGTTAAAAAAAACCCTCTCCGCCGCTAGGGCTGTAGTGAAGTTAATGAATCCGTAGTGTCCGTCCCTCCCCTTCTCGCGGTCGCGATCCTTCGGCGACCAAGGGTACGAGATCTGGTTTTCGTGGAAATAGACAGCTACGGGTGTAGCGGCGGTCTTCTCCCTTGTAAGTGCGAGGAATGTCGTTAGGTCGAGCATATCCGTAGCGAGTATCAGGTCAGTGTCGTCGTAGCGTGCGCCCCCCTCCATAAATTCACGCGCGAGGGTCACAGCCCCTCCGTGCATGCGCCACTTCCAGTAGCGCCCTTCGAGCGATAGGATTTGTATATTGTGGCGGCTTGTGGCGGCGTAGTCCTCGGCCCACCTCTTGTGCGAGCCTGCGAAGTACGGCTC
>JAJCZG010000113.1 GCA_029262475.1 Deltaproteobacteria bacterium | reverse complement strand
ATCTCCTGCTCAAAACCCTGTATCTGTGTCTTTATAAGCTGGCTTATCTCGTCCGCCTTAATCATTAAACCGCGCCTCCCAACATTTTTTCTCTCATAAGTTCAAGTTGCACTTTAAGACTACCGTCGAATACGGTATTCTCCAATTTTATTACAAACCCTCCAATAATTGCCGGGTCTACTTCATTTGATATTATAATCTCTTTTCCCGTCTCTGCACTAAGCCTCTCCTTAACCGAGGCTAGGAATGTTTCGTCCGCTTCACCCGGGGAAACCACCGTGGCCCTGAGCCTTCCGAGCAGCTCGTCTTCGTACTTGAGGTAAGATGCACTGATATCCTCAAGGAGGCCTACCTTGCCCTTATTAACGAGTATGCCTATAAACCTCTTAATCTGTGGAGAGCTCGAGAGCTTATCAGCGACACTCCCGGCGAGCGCCGATCTCTCTTCGAGCTTGAAGATGGGGTTAAGGAGCACCTTGACGAGTTCCGGGCTTTCTTCTGTCACCGTGAGCCAGTCCCTTAATTCCGCGCCGAACTTCTCTACCGTACCCTCTTCCTTACCAATATCGATCAAGGCCTTGGCGTATCTTCTTGAAATAGCGGATGTACTCATCAGTTAAGCCTTACCCTTTCGAGATAATCCTTTGCCAGACGCTTCTGGTCGTCGTCCGAGATCTCTTTTTTTAATAACTCTTCGGCCATCTCAACGGCGAGTGTAGCGACCTCTCTTTGAATCTCAATCTTAGCTTTATTGACCTCCTGGCCGACTACGAGCTTCGCCTGCTCCTTGATCTTTTCGGAGAGGGCTTCGGCGTCGCGAACGATCTTCTCTTTCTCGACCTCACCGTCGTGCTTAAGGCGCTTTTCCACATCACCGAGGCTCGCTTCGAGCTCGCTTAGCTTAGACTTATATTCCCTCTCCTTCGCCTCGGCGCTCTCTTTAACGCGCCGGGCCTCCTCAAGGGCGTTTTTAATATCGTCGCTTCTCTGTTCGAGGCCGCCCTTAATACCCTTCTTCCAGGCTACGTATAGCAGAATGACGAGGAGGACGAAATTTCCTATCTTCCAGAGCATCGCCGACGAGCCGCCGCCGTCGTCGTGGCCTCCCTCGGTCGTGCCGAATGCAAGCGCCGGAACGAGAGTAAGTATAAGAGGAAGAATTACCGAAAGGAGCTTCCTGTTAAGAACCTTACCGGCTATATCCGAGGAGAGGCTCTTCGCCTCTTCCTTTAAAGTCTTTAGAGCGCTATCTTTTTCCTTCTGAAGCTCGCCCCTCACGCCGGAGAGGTAAGTGCTTGCTTCTTTCTTGGCGCTTTCGAGTATCTCCTGCTCGGCCGCCGTCGCCTCGGCCCTAAGCGCTCCCCTTATAGCCAGGCCGTGGGCCGTAGCCTCTTTAAGGCGCTTATCGTAAGCTCCCATGCCGCTCTCGACACCCTCTTCGATCCTCGCCGCCTCGGCGCGGGCTCCGTCTATCTTGTCCCTTCTTTCGCTAAGGATCCTCAAAAACGGCTTAGTGAGGAGCGTGCTTACGATAAGAAGCAGAACCAGAAAACCAATGGACTGGTATATTAATGTAATATCTAAATCTATCATAAATTTTTGGCAACCTGTTCTTCTTTACGGGATCGGTAATTTGGCCGGTCAAAAACGCGTTTGACCGGTGTCGGCATGACTATAAACAGACCATTGCTACCATGAGTACGCCGGGGATGTCAAGATAATAATGCTTTTACGGCACCATTGCCCCAAACCCGCGCCCCTGTCGATGCGCTTGACGCCGCGCTCCGTTCCTTCGGGGTAAGGCGCTCCGGCACCCTGGCAACAAAAAAATCTTGAATTCCCGGTAAAGATACGATAGTATACAGTGTACATATAAATAATCGTCCGGATTAAAAGCAACTCTACGGTTGCTTTGACCTGACGCCTACAAACATTAAGATAACAATTTTATGAGTAGAGAAAGGCGGTGATCACGTTGGCGCTAATGATAACTGAAGACTGTGTAGCATGTGGAGTATGCCTGCCGGAATGTCCTGTGGAGGCAATATCCGAGGGCGATATATATGAGATAAACCCCGACACCTGTGTTGAGTGCAAAGGGCATTTCGACGAGCCCAAGTGCGCTGAGGTTTGCCCGACAGACGCATGCGTACCTGCATAGTTTGTTCTTTAAAAACCGGAATACCAGTTCTACCTGAAAGTGTTCGAAAAAATATCGACAGCAGCATGTAAGAGCTTTTACACTTACCCTAAGACTTACCCAATATAGACTTCATTGTTTTTCAGCCGTCTTAACTGTTAAACCGGTATTGTGGCTGGCGTATGTATCTTTAAACAAACAAAGTCTATCTGTACGCGGCCTTTTCCGGAAGGAAAAGGCCGCGTATTTTAAACCAACCGACGGTGCATGCTTTATTCGCATCGTCCGGGACTATGCGGGCCGCCTACGTCCAATCAAGGTACGGGCTGTCGCTTCATCAGCCGCATTAGTTGATGATAGCGTCAGATATCGTTGCAGCAAGCAAAACAATAAATTTTGAAATTTCCGCGCGTTGGGTTTTTTTAACGACATACGAACCTTACACCCGCTTAAATTAATATCAGGTGACAATATGAAAGAATTCGCCGTATTCTGGGGTTGCACCATACCGACCCGCTTCCCCTTTCTCGAAAAGTCTACAAGGACGGTACTTGATGCATTCTCGCTTCCGTATAGAGATGTGGACGGCTTTACATGCTGTCCGGAGAAGTCTCTCATAAATAATATAGACCCGACCCTCTGGAAGCTCACCGCAGCGAGGAATATCGCAGTTGCCGACGACGAGGGGGTGGATGTCGTAAGCCCTTGCACGGGTTGCGTTTCAAACCTCTCGACCGTTAAAAAGGGGCTCAAGACCAACCCCAAAGAGGCCGAAGAGGTAAACGCCGTCCTGAAGAAGGCCGGAAGGGAATTTAAGGGAGCGGCGGATCTAACGCACCTCGTACCGTTCTTCCACGACAAGATCGGCATCCGTAAGATTAAAGACCTCATGAAAAAGGATTTTAAGGGCATGAAGATAGCCGTCCACTACGGCTGCCATATGATAAGACCTTCCCACGCCCTCGGCGCGGACGACCCGATAAGCCCGAAGAAGTTCGATAACCTGCTCGCCGCCCTCGGCGCGAGCCCGGTTAAGGCGAGAAACAAGCTCATGTGCTGCGGGCAGGGCCTCGACAGGGTAAACCAGCACGATAACGCCCTTCACCTGGCGAGGATCAAACTAAGGGAACTGAAGAGCGAGGGGGCCGACGCCCTTGTCGTCTGCTGCCCGTCCTGCTTCCTTCAGTTCGACAATAACCAGTTCCTGATGGAGAAGGAAGGCGAAAAGTTCGGAATACCCATTATCTACTTTACGGAACTTCTGGGGCTAGCCATAGGCTTTACGCCCGAAGAACTGGCAATGAACTCGCACAGGGTGAGCGTAGAGCCCTTTATTAAAAAATGGGAAGGACGCGACACGACCGAGGCGTCCGAAGCTATTGAGGAGGAACTGAGCGATGCAGGAGTCTTTGGACTTTAATCTCTTGAAGATGTGCGCGGACTGCGGAGCCTGTTACGAAATATGCCCCTCATCGCTGCATCTGGACGGTTACGACCCGAGAGCCGTCATAAAGGATATACTTAAAGGCGAGCATGAGAAATGGCTCACGAGCGAGACCATATGGCAGTGCCTGGAGTGCCACTACTGCCTTGAGATGTGTTACCAGCACTACGGCTTCGAGAGCGCTATGACCGCGCTCCGCAGGCTCGCGGCGAGTAAGGGGCATTTTCCGCCTCAACTCAAGAAGGGCTGGGATCTCTTTATTAAAAGCTCGCGCCTCGGAGACCCGGCGATGCCGGCGAGAAAGAAGCTTGGGCTACCTGCCCCCGCCAAGAGCGGCGTAGACGAATTCGCCGCCATGCTGGAGGCTTACAAGGAATCCAGAGACCAGTAAAGCCGGTTTGAACGGGGGGGCGGGGACGTAAAATCCGTAACTGAAACTTCGGGTAACGGACCTTTTTAGCAGGGTTCTGCCAAAACATTCCAGTCTTCTCAATGACGAAGCGAAAGACGGAAACTAAAATACTCTAAGTAAGGGGGTGCCGTCTCTTCCGCTGTATATAAGTCATCCAAATGACTGCGGCGTAAGAACGGATAAGAAAATACTCTAAGTTAAGGGGGGAGCCGTCTCTCCACTGTCATATAAGTCACCCAAGTGACTGCGGCGTAAGAACGGATAAGTAAATACTCTAAGTTAAGGGGGGAGCCGTCTCTCCACTGTATATAAGTCACCCAAGTGACTGCGGCGTAAGAACGGATAAGAAAATACTCTAAGTAAGGGGATTTAGACGTGAACCATGATTATCAGAAAGATATAGCCGGATGCGGACTCGCCGGCCTTATTAACAAAAAAAAGAATCCGTTAAGCGGCTCGCATATAGCGAAATCCATGGCGCTTATGAACGACAGGGGTAACGGCCTCGGCGCAGGGTATGCGGCTTATGGCATATACCCCGAGTTCGCGGAGCTATACGCCTTTCATTTGATGTACGACGACCATACCAGCCGCATGGAGGTCGAGAATCACCTGAAGAACAATTACCACATAGAGAAGACCGAGGAGATACCGACGAGGCCCGTTGAGGGGCTTGGCATAAGCCCGCTCCTTCTGAGGTACTTCGTCTGCCCTCTGGAAGACAAGGTCGTAGGCGATATGACCGAGAAGGAATTCGTCGTAAACACCGTGATGAAGATCAACTCGGAGATGGAAGGCGCCTACGTCTTCAGCTCCGGAAAGAACATGGGGGCCTTCAAGGGCGTCGGCAATCCGAAAGAGATAGCCGACTTTTTCCTATTGGAAGAGTACGAGGGCTATATCTGGACCGGACACACGCGCTTTCCGACGAATACGCCAGGCTGGTGGGGAGGAGCGCATCCCTTTACCCTCCTCGACTGGTCCATCGTCCATAACGGCGAGATTAGCTCATACGGCATAAACAAACGCTACCTTGAGATGTTCGGCTACAAGCTGACGCTACTTACAGATACCGAGGTCGTCGCGTATACGCTCGACCTCATGATAAGAAAGCACGGCCTGGATATTCCTCTTGCCTGCAGTGCTCTGGCTCCCCCCTTCTGGAAGGATATAGACAAGATGCCTGACGCCGAGAAGGAGGTCTACACGGCCTTAAGGCTCGCCTACGGGAGCGCCATGCTAAACGGCCCCTTCTCGCTCCTCTTCGGCCATAGCGGCGGACTGGTGGGCATTAACGACAGGATAAAACTAAGGCCTCTCGTCGCTGCAGAGCACGGGGACGTAACCTACATGGCAAGTGAAGAGTCGGCAATAAGGGAAATATGCCCTAAACCCGATAAGGTATGGGCACCCAGGGCCGGAGATCCGGTAATCGTAGAGTTAGAAGTTTAATTAAGAAATTTGCGCGTAAATTTACGGTATCTTTTATAAAGAAAGCCCCCTGGTAAGCTAAAACGGGGCTCGTGCCGTAAAAAAGCGCTTTATGACAAAATAAGTTTTCGGGGATGAGAGCTTCCCCATGAGGAGGGATTGTAGATGTTCAAAAGTCTGGCGCTGCCGGAATATCTGGCGACTATAGATAAGGAAAAATGTATCCGGTGCAAGAGGTGCATACAGAACTGCGGATGGAGCGTATACTCCTGGGGCGGCGACCGTGTGCAGATAGATACCCAGAAATGCGTTAAATGCCTGAGGTGTTACCACTACTGTCCGGAAGAGGCGATCGATATACTAAATAACGAGACCCGGTACAAGGATAACGCAAACTGGGGTTTTTCGCATATAAGGAATATCAAACGTCAGGCAGAGACCGGAGGCATGCCGCTTACGGGCATGGGGTCGGACCTTCCCTACACCATACTCTTCGATCACCTGCTCCTAGACGCTTGCCAGGTAACGAACCCCTCCATCGACCCCTTAAGGGAGCCGATGGAACTAAGAACCTACCTCGGCAAGAAACCGGCGAAGATAGCTATAGAGCGCGATAAGAACGAAAAGCCGAGCCTCAAGACGAAGCTGGGGCCGCAGATAAAGCTCGACGTGCCTTTTATCTTCTCTCCGATGAGTTTCGGCTCCATTAGCCTTAACGCTCAGAAGGTGCTCGCCTACGCGGCCAAGGAGAACGGCATCGTTATGAATACCGGCGAGGGCGGCCTCCACGAGGACCTCTTCCCCTATACGGATAATATCATCGTTCAGGTAGCCTCGGGACGCTTCGGTGTTAACCCGCAGTACCTTAACGCAGGCGTTGCAGTAGAGATAAAGATAGGCCAGGGCGCAAAGCCCGGCATCGGCGGCCACCTGCCGGGCGAGAAGATCCCGCTCCAGGTTGCTAAAACCCGTATGATACCAGTTGGCTCGGATGCCCTTTCACCGGCACCTCAGCACGATATCTACTCAATCGAAGACCTGAGACAGCTTATATACGCCCTTAAGGAAGCAACCGGGTATAAGCCCATATCCGTTAAGATCGCCACCGTCCACAACGTCGCGGCCATCGTATCGGGCATCGTAAGGGCCGGGGCCGATATCGTCTACCTCGACGGCTTCAGGGGTGGTACGGGCGCGGCTCCTAATGTCATACGCGACCATATGGGTATCCCGATAGAGTATGCCGTCGCCGCCGTTGACGACAGGCTCCGCCAGGAGGGCATCCGTAACGAGGCCTCCATCATAGCCGCCGGTGGCATACGCTCATGCGCGGACGCAGCCAAGGCCATCGCGCTCGGCGCCGACGCCGTAGGGCTCGGCACCACGGCGCTCATTACAATGGGCTGCACGACCTGTGGCAAGTGTTACACCGGCAACTGCTCGTGGGGCATCACCTCGCAGCGCCCGGAGCTTACGGCAAGGCTCGACCCGGAGGTCTTCGGCGAAAGGCTCTCTAACCTCATAAAGGCATGGTCGCACGAACTGCAAGAGATCCTCGGCGCGCTCGGTGTAAATTCGGTAGAGAGCTTAAGGGGCAGCAGAGAACGGCTCCGGGGCATAGGTCTTGACGAGCAAACGCTCGACATCCTCGGCGTTAAGCCGGTTGGAAGGTAGAGAGGCTGAAGGTCTATAGAGAAGCGCTTACCGGCAACGGCCTTTAAGTGCCTGATCCTAAACATCCTCGGCGTTAAACCCGTTGGAAGGTAGAGGGCCTGAAGGTCTGTAGAGAGCAACTCTGCGTAAGCGGCCTTTAAGAGCAGACCTCGGCATACACGGTAATTAAAAATACTTTGATAACAATTCCGTCATCCGGATACATTCCACGTATCCGGATCTAACCGGAGGAAGAAGGTAATTTTCATGTTTGAGATAGACGCGAAAGGCGTATACTACAGGGAGCTTAACGAAGATATCCGCGCGGCGATTGAGGCCGGGGAGAAGGATATCGTCCTTAAAAACATTAACGGCCAGTACTACATAGGCACCGGCATAACGAAGAAGATCAACATCACCATCGAAGGCGTTCCCGGTAACGACCTCGCGGCCTTCATGGACGGCCCGACGATAAACGTAATGGACAATGCCCAGGATAATATAAGCAACACCATGAACAGCGGAAAGATAATCATCCACGGTCACGCCGGTGACGTGCTCGGATACGGCATGAGGGGCGGCACGATGCACATCCTCAAGGGTGTCGGCTACAGGGTGGGCATCCATATGAAGGCCCACAAGAAGCAGATACCGACGATAATATCCGGCGGCACGGCAGGTAACTTCTTCGGCGAGTATATGGCCGGCGGGACACTGATACTCCTCGGGCTCGACTCCAAAGAGGGCGAAGAACTCGCAGGCGACTACCTCGGCACCGGCATGCACGGCGGGGTAATCTACATCCGAGGCGAGGTAGATAAGGATAAGTGCGGAAAAGAGGTCGGCGTCATGGATACCGACGAAGACGACATGAAGCTCATTAAAGAAAAGCTCGACGACTACTGCGCGGACTTTGACCTCGACTGTAACGAGATAATGAAGAGGCCTTTTAAAAAGCTCATCCCCGTCTCAGCCAGGCCGTACGGAAACCTCTACGCATACTGATTCAAATACCTTAAACAACTTAAAGAACTCCTCCAAAGGGGCCTGTATAAACGGGCCCCTTTTTTTATTCCTCTCCACTTCCCTTAAGACATTTTGTTCCCTTACCCAGGATTCATAAAAAAGGCTTAATTAAACTTCATCTAACTTCTCCTTAATAATATATCTGTATAATGGAGTTAAGCATTAGGCATTACTTCTAAACTCATGCGATATAGATTTTAGTAACTTCAGATAAAGGAGATCACAATGGATAAGGTAATCGATACAATCAGGTGTGTGGGCATTAACCTCACTATCGCTCTCCTTGTAGCGAGCGCTTTTGCCGGTATTATAGTCGCCTCTCTGTAAGGGAGAGCTAGCGGCGAGCAAAAAGCCCGGGGCGTTCTTAATCAAAGCTAAATCGTGGGGCAAGGCGCAACCGGCGCCTTGCCCCACGATTTAATAATGACTCTTATATGTTAAGATCTCATAGACGGCTTATCTCATTAGACGGATGCACTGGTAATAATTCTAATATCAGAAGGCAGACGCTATTTAACTGCAAAGACGCTTTTTTTATTGTTATAATAATTATATACGATAATTTAACCTCTATAAAAGGTAATACCCATGCCAGAGGATTCCACAGAAAAGACGCCTGTTATCATTGGCTATATCAACAAGTTCTTTAACGTCCTGGATATTATCATTCTCTTCTTCGTAGCCACCGGGATCATAGGTATCGCCATAGCGCTCCTCTACGAGGCTATCACCGATTCGATATTCTTCTGGTCGTCTCACTCCATACCGCATATTGTAAGCGAGCTCATGTTCACCCTCATAATAATGGAGTTATTCCGCCAGGTCTTAAGGCAGATCAACCGCCATCCATTCTCCCTTAACCCGTTCCTCTTTATCGGGTTTATCGCAAGCATAAGGGGTATACTGCTCTCACAGATGTCTCTTTCACTCGGCGACATCGAGTGGGAGAAGGGCATCATGCAGATCATCGTTCATATGGGGGTGCTCTTCCTGCTTGTGGTGTGCTACTTCATAAACGCGAGGAGCCACAGGGCAGAGAGGAAGGTAAAGCCATCTTCTCTCTCCGACTCTTTCAAAAACGAGCGCGACATCCCATAGGGCTTCTACACGGGGCTCCTGCGGCACTTTGAATTTTAATAAAGTTACCGGTAAAGACCACCGGTAACTTACAATCGAGGTCTATCTTGGCTCAAAAGCAGTTCATTGACTATTATGATAAATATGAATATAAAAAATATAATATTACCGGCGTTATTCGCAACCATTCTCTTCCTGGCCGCCGGTTGCCAGGTGGAACTCCCCGAGCCGGAGTCCCCTGCTGCCAAGCTCTACCTTGAAAAGTGCTCTGTCTGCCACAGCGCCAAGCACCCGAAGATCCTGCCCATAAGGATCTGGAAGAAGCAGGTAAAGCGGATGGAAGAGAAGGTAAAGACGAGCGGAGTGAGAGAGCCCCTTACTGAAGAAGAACTAAGGATCATCATAGAATACCTTGAAAAACACCATAGAAATAGAGCCGTATAAGGTGGCCCCGGAGAGCCTTAATGTGGCTTTATACCCTTACGGCCTCCCCTTACCGCGCTAAATTACGGCTCTCCGTAGAAGCCCGTGATGCCACCGCCACCGCTGGGAACCCCATCAAAGCCCTTGAATCTCATACCCTATCCTGATAAATTAAAATATTACGCTTCACTCTGAACTTATATTTTAAAAACGCGCTTTTCACGAGGAGCTCGAAGAGTATGGATAAGTGTCCGGTCTGTTCCGGAGTTACGAGTAAACCCTTTAAGAGGGGTGTAACGAGCGTCTACAGCGAGACCCCCTCGGATATGCTACGCTGCGCAGGTTGCGACAACATCTTCGTATCCCCCATGCCAACGCCGAAAGAGCTTAACCGTATCTACGGCAAGAGCTACTCCTATGACGTCCACCTCCTTATAGAGAGAGAAAAGCTCTACAGGACAGCTCATACCGCCTCGTACATAAAAAGCCGGAATAAAGGTAAAGGCGAGGTTATTGAGATCGGTTCGATGTTCGGTCACCTCTTAGAAGCCCTCGGTAAGCTTGGGGTAAAGGCCTCCGGCATAGAGCTCGACAAGCGGGCCGTGGCTATCGGCCAAAAGAAAGGTGTTAACCTAAAACAGAGTTCTCTGGAAGCTTTCCTTAAGACATCAAAGAAGAGATACAGTACCGTGGTTATGAGCCACGTCCTCGAACATATACTCGACCCTGCCGCACGCCTCGAAGATATAAAGAAACTTATCACAGGTAATGGCCGCCTTATACTTATTGTCCCCAATTCGTCGGCCTTTACGGCAAAGCTGTCCGGCAAGTACTGGGGCTACTGGCAGGTGCCGGTCCACGTTAACCACTTTAACAGGCGCTCGCTTACGACACTCCTTGAGCGCTCGGGGTTCACGGTCGTGGATACGCGCTTCAGGGGCGGGGACTCGCTCCTCTTCCTCTCGACTATCGCTAACCTCGCAGGTGCGACCGGCGACGGGGAAATTAGTCTTTCCGGGCCGAAGAAGGCTATAATTAAATTATTCTCCGCCATCACGAAATACTGGTACCGGGTAGGCAACGACGACCTCATCATAGAGGCCGTGAAGATAGAGACGGGCAACAAAGAAAAGAGTTAACGATGCGAGTCCTGGTAGCCATTCCGTGTTATAACGGTCTATGTCACGCAGGCGGCTCAGGCTTCGGCAATAAAATAAAGAAGGTTTAGATATGCGCGTTCTAGTGGCCATTCCGTGTTATAACGGTCTGCATCACGCAGGCGGCTACGGCTT
>JAJCZG010000112.1 GCA_029262475.1 Deltaproteobacteria bacterium | reverse complement strand
CTCTTTTACGCCCCGGTGCTCATAGGGGGCGACGGTTTCCCAATGACCGGAGGGCTTAAGATAAGCAGCCTTAAAAAGGCACCGCGCTTAAAGGATATGAAGGTAAGCCGCGTCGGCGCGGATATTTTAGTCGAGGGTTATCTGGATAGATAGGTGACGGTAGAGTAAGCGCGCCTGTTAATATTGCTTTAAGGTGAATAGGTGTATCGTGGCGTATATTGGCACTACCGGGCGGGCAACGCTGTACTGAGTGTTCAGCTATCTCCTAGCTTATATAGGCAACACCTACCGTGCAACCACGCACTGAGTTAATAAGGATTTAACTGCGCTAAGTTCTGCTCTTTCTTTTGTTGGCAGTACCAAATATGCAATGTTGTACTGAGCAAATAAGGATCGTGAAACATGTTTACGGGGATTGTAGAGGGTATTGGTAAGGTTAAATCAGTTGAAAAATCGGGCGTATCTGGTAAGATATCGGTTACGGCTGGTATGGAGCTCGCTTCTCTTAGGATAGGCGACAGTGTTGCTGTGAACGGGGCTTGCCTTACAGTTATCGAGTTATCAGGCGACGGTTTTACCGCCGACGTATCCGAGGAGAGTTTTAGGCTTACGACTCTCGGTGAGTTAAGGGCCGGAGACCCGGTTAATCTGGAACTCTCGCTTACTCCGACAAAGCCCATGGGAGGTCATATGGTGACCGGACATGTGGACGGCGTGGGGAGATTAGTTAAGAGGGGTAGGAGTGGCGCCTGCGAGGTGCTCGACTTTTCGGCGCCCAAGGAGCTTATGAGACAGACCGTTAAGAAGGGTTCTATTGCCGTTGACGGCATTAGCCTTACGGTAGCGGAAATAAGCGAGAGCGGATTTAGCGTAGCTGTTATTCCCCATACGCTTAAGTCAACGACACTTGGTTCGAAGCGCGACGGGGATCAGGTAAATATAGAGACCGATATAATAGGTAAGTACGTGGAGAAATTCCTTGGCGTACGCGGTAAGGGTAACGTCACGGAAGGTTTTTTGGCGGAACACGGCTTCTTTAATAATTAATAGTCAGGGTTTTTTCTGACGGGGTAAGCAGTATGTCAATAAAGAGAATTGAAGCGGCACTTGAAGATATACGGGCCGGAAAGATGGTCATTCTCGTCGATGACGAGGATAGAGAGAACGAGGGCGACTTATGTATGGCCGCCGAGCTTATTACGCCCGATGATATAAATTTCATGGCCAAGGAGGCGAGGGGGCTAATTTGCCTTACGCTTACCGAGGCCAACTCCGACGCAATGCAGCTAAACCCGATGGTAAGCGAGAATACGTCGCTCTATAAGACGGCCTTTACAGTCTCTATAGACGCGAGGCATAATGTTACTACCGGTATATCCTCAGCCGATAGGGCGGAGACGATACTGGCGGCTGTACGTGACGACGCCAAGCCCGAAGACCTCGTTCGTCCGGGTCATATCTTTCCCTTGAGGTCGAGAGACGGTGGCGTGCTCGTGCGCGCAGGTCAGACGGAGGGGTCGGTCGATCTCTCCCGCCTTGCGGGCCTTAAGTCGGCAGGGGTAATATGCGAGATAATGAACGACGACGGCACCATGTCGAGGATGCCCGACCTTGAGGTATTCGCCGAGAAGTACGGCCTTAAGATCGTAACGGTAGCCGATATCATCGAGTACAGGCTAAAGAAGGATAGGCTCGTGCACCGCGCCGCCGAGGCGATTGTGCCGACGCGCCACACCGGCGACTTTATGGCGATAGCGTACACTAACGACGTTGACGAACACGAGCATCTGGCTTTTGTAAAGGGCGAGATCAACCCGGAGGAGCCAATGCTGGTAAGGGTGCACTCCGAGTGCCTGACGGGGGACGTCTTCGATTCACTTCGCTGCGACTGCGGAGACCAGCTAAAGAATTCGCTCAGGGCGATAGACGATGCCGGCTCGGGGGTGCTCCTTTATATGCACCAGGAGGGCAGAGGTATCGGTCTCGTTAATAAACTTAAGGCTTACAACCTTCAGGACGGCGGCCTTGATACAGTCGAGGCGAACGAGGTGCTTGGCTTTAAGGCCGATCTCCGTGACTACGGCATCGGCGCGCAGATACTGATCGACCTCGGCATCAGAAAGATGAAGATACTTACAAATAACCCTAAGAAGATTAAGGGGCTTGAGGGGTATGGGTTGGAGGTTGTCGAAAGGGTGCCGATAGAGGTGCCGCCGCATGAACGTAATGTCGAGTACCTGAAGGTCAAGAAAGAGAAGATGGGTCACCTGCTCACCAATGTCAGTGAGAATAAGGGGGCTGGCTGAGTTCGTATACTAACTTGATAATATGTAATTTTCTGGAGGATATATGCCTAAAGTAATCGAAGGCAACCTTTCGGCCAAGGGCCTTAAGTTTGCGCTTATCGTTTCAAGGTTCAACGATTTTATATGCGACCGCTTGCAGGGCGGGGCCGTGGATACGCTCCTTCGTAGCGGTGCCGACGACGCCGATATTGAGATATTTAAGGTACCGGGCGCATTCGAGATGCCGCTGGTAGCGTCAAAGGTAGCGGGAAGCGGCGCTCACGACGCCATAATCTGCCTCGGGGCGGTTATAAGGGGCGCAACCGCGCACTTTGACTACGTCGCCGGAGAGGCCGCCAAGGGCATCGCCAGGGTATCAACCGATAGCGGCGTACCCGTGGCCTTCGGCGTTATTACCGCCGACAACCTTGAACAGGCAATCGAGCGCGCTGGGACCAAGAGCGGCAACAAGGGCAGGGACGCGGCCCTTACTGCTATTGAGATGGCTACACTCCTTAAGTCGATAGTGTAACAGGTGATGATGACTAATATTACAGGCTCTCAATCGTGAAGACCAGACGCATAGCGCGCGAAAAAACGCTTCAGGCTCTCTACCAGAGAGATCTCTCTCCAACAGATTTCGAAGACGGTAAAGAAAAAACCCTCAGTGACTTCAGGTCCAGTGGCGGTGCGGGTGGATACTGCGCCGACCTCCTCGCTGGCGTAGTGTTAAATGTAGACGATATCGACGCCCTCATAATCCCTTATCTCGAAAACTGGACCCTTCATAGGATGAGTGTCGTTGATAGAAATATCATGAGGCTTGCCGTCTATGAGCTAAAATACCTACAGGATACGCCCTTTAAGGTCGTTATAAGCGAGGCGGTGGCTATAGCCAGGAAGTTCGGCACCGACGAGTCCGCATCCTTTTTAAATGGTGTGCTTGATAAGATAGCCGGAGCCGTAAGGGCCGCAGGCTGAGTTTATTGCTAAAGGACCGGAGCATCTTGGCCCGGTGATGATATTTTTTATAAATAATGTATGGAGGAACATTGAAGGTAAATCCGCTTGATCTCAAGGCACAGTACAAGACAATCAGAGATGAAATCCTAAAGGCGGTTCAGAAGGTCTGCGACTCACAGTGGTGCGTGCTTGGAGAAAATGTCTCCGGCCTTGAAGCCGAGGTCGCAGCTTTTA
Source organism: Deltaproteobacteria bacterium (assembly GCA_029262475.1). Classification (GTDB taxonomy): domain Bacteria; phylum Desulfobacterota; class GWC2-55-46; order GWC2-55-46; family JAJCZF01; genus JAJCZG01. Next base: position 16,781 of record JAJCZG010000112.1, on the reverse strand, counting down.
CGAATTCGCCGCACGGTATCGGGGTAGCCTCCGGCACCGACGCTTTACTCCTCTCTTTAATGGCTATGGGCGTAGGGCCTGGAGATAGCGTCATCACAACGCCCTATACCTTCTTCTCCACAGCCGGGTCTATCGCAAGGCTCGGGGCGAAGACTATATTCGTTGATATCGACCCGCTCACATACAATATAAACCCAGGCGCACTCTCCGCCGAGCTTGATAAGCGAGTTAAGGCCGGGGAGAAGGTCAAGGCCATAATCCCGGTGCACCTCTACGGGCAGTGCGCCGATATGGGGCCCATTATGGCGACCGCCAGAAAGCACGGGGCGAGGGTCGTCGAGGACGCTTGCCAGGCCATAGGAGCTACACACAAGGGCAAGCAGGCCGGTTCGATAGGCGATACGGGGTGTTTTTCATTTTATCCGTCGAAGAATATCGGCGGCCTCGGGGACGGCGGCATGGTAACGGCCCGCACCAAGAAGACGGCGGAGCTTGTGAGGATGTTAAGGGTCCACGGCTGTAAGGACCGTTACTACCATAAGTACGTCGGCATAAACAGCAGACTCGACGAGATACAGGCCGCGGCCTTAAGAGTGAAGTTAAAGTATATTGAAGATTGGACCGCTGCGCGAGAGGCATGCGCCGCGCTCTATGAGGGGTTATTTGAGAAGGCCGGGCTTACGGATATCGTAAGGCTCCCTGCGGCAACACCGGGCAGCCGTCACGTATATAATCAGTATGTAGTAAGCGTAGAGAAGAAGAGGGACGCGCTTAAGGATTACCTGGCTAAAGAGGGCGTGGGCTCTGCAATATACTACCCCGTTCCGCTTCACCTCCAGGAGTGTTTTAAAGAGCTCGGCTATAGGAAGGGGTCTATGCCCGTCTCCGAGCGGGCGGCTAAAGAGACACTTGCGCTTCCGATATATCCGGAGCTAAGTGCCGCTAAACAGCGCTACGTCGTAAAGAGCGTCGCGGCATTCTTCAGCAAGGCCGGGTAGGGGGGGTAAATGTCTAAAGACAGGGTACTCATAACCGGCGGGGCAGGCTTTATCGGCTCTCATCTCGCTGAAAGGCTTCTCCGTGACGGCAGCGAGGTCATCTGCCTCGATAACTTCTTTACAGGGAGAAGGGACAATGTCTCGCACCTCCTTAAAAATCCGTCCTTTGAGATCATGCGTCACGATATCATCGAACCGACGCTCCTTGAGGTAGATAAGATCTATAACCTTGCTTGCCCGGCCTCTCCGGTCCACTACCAGCATAACCCGGTAAAGACCATTAAGACTAGCGTCATGGGAGCTCTAAATATGCTGGGGCTCGCAAAGCGCGTCGGCGCGAGAATCCTCCAGGCATCGACGAGTGAAATATATGGAGATCCTAAACTACACCCGCAGCCCGAGGAGTACTGGGGTAACGTTAACCCGATAGGCCCGAGGGCCTGCTACGACGAGGGGAAGAGGTGCGCCGAGACGCTGATGTTCGCCTATCACGCGCAAAATAATGTCGATATAAAGGTCGTCAGGATCTTTAATACCTACGGCCCGAGGATGCTGGAGAACGATGGCCGCGTCGTTAGTAATTTTATCGTGCAGGCCCTTAGAGGCAGTGACATCACCGTCTACGGTGACGGCTCTCAGACGAGGTCTTTTTGTTTTGTAGACGATATGATTGAAGCTTTTGTGCGGATGATGGACTCAGAGGAAGGGTTTACGGGGCCGGTTAACCTCGGTAACCCGCGCGAGAGCACGGTAACAGAACTCGCGGAGATGATAGTGGAGATGACGGGCAGCAGGTCCAGGCTCATCTATAAGGAACTGCCGCAAGACGACCCGCTCCAGAGGCAGCCCGATATAACGCTTGCAAAAGAGAAGCTCTCCTGGGAACCGACCGTCGCTCTGGAAGACGGTCTTAAGAAGACGATAGCCTATTTTAAGGAGACTATCGCCCATTAAGACCCTTATCGGTTTAGACTTTATCCATTGCCTCTCCGCAGCAGACCAACTCACCGCCGCCGGCCTTGGAGACAACGACCTCGTTACCGCAGAGATGACATATGAACTTTTCGCCTTCTTCTGTTACTTTCACAGGAACCTCCATTTTTAATTAGTGATTATTGTCATTTACTCCTGATGGAGTATAATATATCATACATTACTTTAGGATCGGTCAGTAAAGATTTCCCGGCACGGTTGCCGTTATACTTTACACGGTTGCCGTTATACTTTAGAGGAGAAGAAAGATGCTTGAATCCAAGAAAATGAGGGATGGTGTATACTGGGTCGGCGCCAACGACTGGGACAGGCGTATGTTCGATGCCCTTATTCCACTTCCGGACGGGACCAGCTATAACGCTTATCTGGTTCAGGGTAAAGAGAAGACAGCGCTAATCGACAGCGTGGACCCGCTCTTCGCTGACGTATTGATGAATCACATAAAAGATGTTGCCAAGATAGATTACGTCATCTCTAATCACGCCGAGCAGGATCACTCAGGTACTATACCGGCGGTACTTTCAAAGTATCCCGCCGCAAAAGTATTAACGCACCCCAAGGGCAAGACCCTTCTTATGAGCCATCTCTCCATCGACGAAGAGAGGATAGAGGTGGTTGAGGACGGTGATACCCTGGATCTCGGCGGCAGGACCCTTGAGTTTATTTTTATGCCCTGGGTCCACTGGCCGGAGACGATGGTCACCTACCTTGTGGAGGACCGCATCCTCTTCAGCTGCGACCTCTTCGGGTCGCATCTCGCCACCTCGAAGCTCTATTCCAGCAAGGAGGAGAAGGTCACCGAGGCGATTAAGCGCTACTATGCCGAGGTCATGATGCCCTTCCGATCGTTAATAAGGAAACACCTCGCTAAGCTCGACAACTTCGATATCGAGATAATCGCCCCGAGCCACGGCCCGGTCCATAACGAGCCGGAGTTCGTAATTAAGTCACATAAGGAGTGGGTCGGAGAAGAGAATAAGAATATCGTCGTCATGCCGTTTATATCCATGCACGGCAGTACGCTCAGTATGGTCGATTACCTGACCGACGCCCTCTCGGAAGAAGGGGTCGAAGTCGTCCGATACGACCTTACAGTGACCGACGCCGGGCGTTACGCCGTCTCTTTAGTCGACGCCGCGACTATTGTCGTGGCTACTCCGAGCTTCCTTACAGGAGCTCATCCGCTTGTCGTAAGCGCCGCCTTCCTCGCCAACGCGCTCAGGCCCAAACTAAAGCACGGCGTGGTAATCGGTTCTTACGGATGGGGGACCAGGATGGCCGACCAGATTACGGACCTCATGAAGGGGCTGAAGCTTGACATGTTCGACCCGGTTCTTATAAAGGGAGCGCCGGTCAAAGAAAATTTTGAAGCGCTTGACGCTCTCGCCGCTACCATAAAGGCGAAGCACGTAGAACTAGGGATAGTCTAGAGCCGGTAGAATTTCGGACGAGAAGGTTTGGGATTTTTTTAGTGAGTTTTAAGAGTTAAAGGGTGGGCGATGCCCACCCTTTTTTTCTTGGGTCGTCTTACTCCGTAAAGTCACTGTCTCTTCGAGGAAGATGGCGACGCGGCAATCATTTACTTTTTGAATCTAGGAGACCGCTCTGACGAGCGGAATCTTGCAGTTCTTAACGGCGACGAACCTTGCGCTTGTGGCGCTTTTGGGTGCGGAGTGCAGCTCCCTTCTTCCCAAATACCTAAGTTTAGTCGCGCGGTAATGCGGCGCTCCGTAAACTCACCCCATCTTATGGTCGCTGACCCCGCACCCTTGTTTATGAAAGACAAAGATAAAACACCTCTCCCTTTATGGGAGGGGATGTGGGAGGGTTTAGGGCTAACGCCCTTCTATGATAACTTCCTTTCACGCAGGCTCACCGGCTTGGTAGCCGCTTCACTTTGATGTAATCTGTATGTAGTGCTCTGGGGACTGTTCCTTGAAGAGCTCGTTACGATATCGGAGGAGCGCAAGAAATAGCGTTCGCATGTGGTCTGGCGTCAAGACAATCTTATCGCCGGGCTTGAACCACTTAATAAGCTCGAATTTCTTGACCTTCGAGCTTACAAAACCTTGATTGTGGACGATTGAGTTCCGGAGCTTGCCTATGTCGCCCCATAGGTCGTGGCTGGCATGCTCCCGGAGAGTTTTCTTCACAACAGCCTCATCCTTTTCGTTTGGATCGAGCTTTCCCTTTGCTACAACGTATTCTCGACGCAGGTAGTCGTTCCAGAAGGTAGAGAATGAAACGAGACACACCTGTCCCAGTGCAGTAAAGTTTGCGCCACCAGGCGAGTTGCGCGATTTCACTTCACCTTGCTTCGCTCTGTGAATACTAGATGTACAAAAACCATCAGAGAATATACGTTTATATGAAAAACTAAGTGTGTCCTGGAACTGTTCAGAATCGAGTTCTGTACCTTGCATAATTGAACGTGATCTAGTCTGGTCTCCTTCTACATCTTCTCGCAAGAGTGTAAAGCCTGCGACCGCATCAAGGTAAAGCGCCTGCAACTGATTCCATCGGCTAGTAAACTCATTCGCGAGCTCCCGTAGCTTTTTGTAATCGATCTCTGGGTCAATACGACGAGGGGACATAAACAATTCCTTGGTCGGCTAACTTATCATATATGATTTATCTGTTCCGCAGGGTGGGCACCGCCCACCCTGCGGAGCCTAATGGTTTTACTTAAAGAAGATACTGCGTCTTAGCCTCTAGCCTTAGTGTTCGGCGGATTCGATTGCGATCCGTCTCGGTTTACTGCTCTCGCTAACTGGAAGGGTTATCTCCAGGACGCCGTCCTTGTATGCGGCGTGGATCTTTTCGACATCAATTCCTTCGTTTAGCCGGAGGCTCCTCTCGAAGTCCCCGTATGCGCTTTCGCTCATGAGACACGTCTCCCCCTCTTCGAGATTTCTTGCCACCCTCTTGCCCTTGATGGTGAGTACGTCGCCCTCGAAAGAGATATCCACATCTTTAGGGTCGATGCCCGGTATCTCGGCCCTTACGACGTAGTTATCACTGCACTTGTAGGTTTCGATGGCCGGGTTGATCTTTTCGGTGACGCAGCAGTCTTTTGCCGAGGCCTCGAAGGGGGCGTTAAGGAATTCGCCTAAGTCTCCCGCAAAATGCGGAAAATTGAATGTTGGTTCGTGGTTTCTTATCTGAAACATGGCTACTACCTCCGTATTGTAATTAATTTTTTTGTATTTATCTCTTTTTAAAAGAGTCTTATGCACGCCACTCTTGAAAATAATATAGGTACTACTCTCCGGGGTGTCAAGGCAAGGCGCTACTTTCCCGCTGAAATATTAATGATATTAAACGGTTGAAGGTTTTAAGCTCGCCGTCCTTTATGGGCTTTACATTTGACGCGTTTAGTTTTATTTTATCTTTAATACATTTAATGGAAGGGCGTTATGGAGCTTCAAATTTACCGAACGATAGGCACCGCCGGGCACGTTGACCACGGGAAGAGTACGCTCGTGAAGGCGCTTACCGGCATGGATACCGATGTCCTCGCCGAAGAGAAGAGGAGGGGGTTATCTATACAGCTCGGCTTTGCCCATATGGAGAGTAACGTCCCCGAGGGGTTACTCCATGTTGGTATTGTGGACGTACCGGGGCACGAGCGTTTCATAAGGAATATGCTCGCCGGAGTTACCGGCATAGACCTCGTCCTCTTCGTCGTGGCGGCTGACGACGGCATAATGCCTCAGACGAGGGAGCATCTTGATATTGTCCGTCTCCTCGGAGTGGAAAAGGCGATCTTCGTTATCACAAAGACCGGTCTCGTAACCCCGGAGAGGGTAGATGAGGTGAGAGCGGATATCTCGTCCCTCATAGCCTCAACAGCACTTGCTGCTTCAACGATGCTTCAGGTCGACTCCGTATCAGGCGCGGGAGTTACCGGGCTTAAGGCAGAGCTTATCGAAGAATGCCGGATCCTTAAGAGCGCCATAGCCGGCCCGTTCTTCCGTCTCCCGGTGGACAGGTGCTTTGCCGTTAAGGGTTTTGGCGCGGTAGTTACCGGTACGGTTGCCTCGGGCTCTGTGAGTGTTGGCGACGAAGTCGCTGTTTTTCCGGCTGGGGTAAAGGCGAGGGTAAGGGGAATTGAGAGCCTCCATAAAGGCGTTGAGAGTGTTTTAGCCGGTATGAGGGGCGCGATAAATCTTAATAATATTTCCCATAATGATATCCCGCGCGGCTCGGTTGTTGCCGACACCGGGCTTGCCGAATACTATATCGATTCGCTCACGGGCAGGCGGGGCGAGGGGAAAAAAGACCTCATCCTCGACTGTGTATTCGATTTTTCATCGAGGGTGGAAGCGCTGCCGGTTAAGGAGAGGAGCTCACTTAAATTCCATCACTACGCCGGAGAGTTTATCGCCGAGATACGTTTTCAAGGCACTCGCGAGGTTAAAAAGCCCGGACCGGTATACGGAAGGCTCAGGCTAAAGGGAGCGGCCCTCGCTATGCGAGGGGACCGTTTTATCTTGAGAGAGACCGCAACGGGGGCGGTTACCGGCGGTGGGCGCATACTTCTGCCCTACTTTGTTACGTCCCATATGAAGAAGATTGAGGAGGTTCAGTACCCATCCCTCGACGGCTCGTCCGTGCCTCGGATACTTACCGGCATGGTCTCTAAAAGCTCTCCCGGCATTGAGATTAACGGGTTAGGCTACATATTGAATATGCGAGCGGGCGAGATTACAAGCGCCGCAGACGGTTTTATAGAGGCCGGGGGTGAAATCTTAACTGCGGAGATGGCCCGGGAGTTATCTTCTTTAATAGAGGCGTCGCTTAGGGCTCATCACGCCGCCCATCCGTCGGAGGAAGGCCCGGAAGAGGCCGGTGTAAGGGACGTAATAGGCGGGCATATTTCCTTGAGTGACCGCCTTATTAAGGGTATAGTAGATATGATGGAATCCACGGGGCGTATAAGGCGCTCCGGGGCTTTTCTGTCTCTTCCAGATCATAGGCCGGGCTTATCCGGGGAGGAGGCCCGCATCGAAGAGGCCGCCTTGGCCCTCTTCTCGGGTAGTAGAGGTAGTGCGGGCGGCTTTAGTTCCGTAAAGCTCTCGGAGCTTACTGTACTTCACAGTGACGGAAAGCTCATAAAGAGAGTGCTCGTACATATGGTGAACAGCGGCTCCATAGTGCGCCTCTCCGAAGGCGTCTACCTGTCGGGCGCTAATGCACGGCTCGCTAGAGTTAAGCTCCTGGAGGTATTCGTTTCCCTGGGCGGGGCTCCGCTAAAGGCCACGGCCTTCAGGGACGCTCTCGGCTGCGGTAGAAAGCTTGCCATAGAGGTGCTTGAGTACTTCGACCGGGAGGGATTGACACTTAGGCGCGGCGATGAGAGGGTGCTTCGTGGAAAGTAATGTTGAGGAGATAACGTCGCCCAAGGGCAAGAAGGCCAAGCGTAAGGGCAGAGGTAGAATAAATGCTTTCTTCTTTAATCTCATAGCTAAGACATGTATCCTCTTTACGGTATTCATGCTTATAATAATGTTTACTCCGCTTTCGAACTATATGGCCTCCATGCTTACCGTGCCGATGATAATAAAGAAGGTGGAGCTTACGGCAGTGCTGGGAGGCGGGGCGTACCGTAACTCGGTCTTATCGGCTTCGTCGAGCGAACGCCTCCTCCACGGGCTAAGGCTCCATAAGCAGGGGTTATCCGAGAAGATAGTCTTTGTCGGCGGGACGATACTCGACTCCGGGGATAAGCTAAAAGGGACGCTTACGGAGGCGGAGCACAAAGACGGCGCAGGTCTGGATGTCGTAGAGGCGTCGCTGATGAAGTCCGTAGCCGAGGATATCGGTGTAAATTCATCCGACATACTACTTGACATTGAGAGCGCAAATACCTATGAGAATATGAGGGCCGTTAAGGCGATCATGGAGGAGAGGGATTACGATACCTGTATGATCGTTACGAGCCCGATGCATATGCTTAGGGCTATAAGGGTCTCCCGCAAGCTCGCTATCGATTGTACGCCCGCACCGGTAGGAGATTATACCTCTTTCGTGGACGACCCGGTTGGACGGCTCGTGCTCATGCGTTCGGTCTTAAAGGAGTTTGCCGCACTATTTATCTATAAAGCCTTCGGATATATTTAGCCGGGGAAGCAGAGGATAGAAAGCTTTGTTTAAATCAGGGAAAGAGATAAGGCTCACCAACTACGCCAACTGCGCCGGTTGAGCAGCTAAAATGCCCCCCGGGGCGTTGACGCAGGTGCTGCGTCAATTACCTGATGAGATGGACCCGGACCTGCTCGTAGGTTTGGATATGTGCGACGACGCCGGTGTCTACAGAATCTCCGAGGATAGGGCTCTTATCTTGAGCGTGGACTTCTTCCCGCCTATCGTGGACGACCCGTTTACCTTCGGTCAGATATCGGCGGCGAACGCGTTAAGCGACATTTACGCGATGGGTGGGGACCCGAAGCTCGCACTGAATATAGTATGTTTTCCGAAGAAACTGCCGGTTGAGGTTTTAAACGATATACTTAGCGGTGGGCGCGACAAGCTTAAAGAGGCAGGTGCGCTCCTCGTAGGCGGCCACACGATAGAGGACGATGAGGTGAAGTACGGCTTATCCGTAACCGGCTTCGTTGACCCTAAGCGCCTTATGAAGAATAGCTCCGCCGTGCCGGGAGATAGCCTTATCCTCACCAAGCCCATAGGCACGGGTGTGGTTGCGAGCGCGATGAAGGCCGGTAGGTGCACTGAGGCCGAGGCCGAGGCTGTACTTAGCTCGATGAGGTCTCTAAATAAGGTCGCTGGCGGGTTTATGTATACTGCCGGTGCGAGTGCGTGTACCGATATTACAGGCTTTGGCCTCGTCGGACACGCCTTTGAGATGGCCGAAGCCTCTGGCGTTACGATAAGGATAGACTCAGGGAAGGTGCCGCTCCTGCACGGCGCGATGAAGCTCGCCTCAAACAGGAAGAACCTGCCGAGAAATATAAAGAGCAATATGGAGTATCTGGCCGCCTCTGTTACCTACGATCCGGATATAGAGAGCGAACTCCTAACTCTCCTCCACGACCCGCAGACATCCGGAGGGCTCCTTATATCAATTAGCGCCAGTAAGTGCGACGCACTTATCGAGAAGCTTAACGACTGTACCGTAGACGCCCGCATAGTGGGCGAGGTGATAGAAAGGCGTGACGATGAAGTCGTCATAGTAGAATAGATCAATCAATCTGTAAGGAGGAAGTTTTTATGAAGCTGGTATTTCTTGAAAGAGAGCTCGAAGACGGGCGTTTAGAGATTAGCATAAAGGAAGGGGCTAGCGAGCTCAAGGGACGTATAGAAGAGGAGTTCGTCTTCCCGGAAAAACTGATACTCACCAAAGAGCAGAAGGAGGAGAATCTTACCGGTCTTAGGGACCTCCTTACCGGCGCCTTCTGTGTTCAGGGGTTTGAGGACCTATACTACCAGGTATTTAACGAAGAAGGCGAGCAGCTAGTCGAGTACTATAAGTCCGTCTACGATGGAATGGAGAATATCCCTCTCCCCGGTGAAGATGGCAGTGGGCCTCCCCCGGGAGAAGGCGGTGGTGACGGCCACGGCCACGGCCACGGCCACGAAGGCGGCGGAGGCTGTTGCTAGCTCCCCGGTTAAATAGATCTTTTAGATAGGCTTGCCATGCGGCGCGGAGGGCTTTCTTCGAGAGTGCTCCGCGTCCGGTGGCGGCCATTAAAAAATCTTTTTTTAAGAGTTTTTATTTCATTCTAGCCGGTGGCTTGTGACGGTTGTAAAATTCCGAGGGAGGGGGAGGGAGAAGCTCTTCTTCGTTTAGCATGAAGGAACCCGGGCGGGTATTTACCTCGACGGCATCTGATCTTCAGTGCCGGAGTGCGCCTGCCTACTGGAACCTTACACCGGCATTAAGCTCTCTATTGTCCGGGCCGTAGACTACCTTCAGGCGTCCGTTTTCACCGATGGAGAGTGTTACCTCTACTTCTGCGGTGATGGGCTCTTCGAAGTCGAGAGTGACTATCTTAAAGGGTTTTAGCTCGAGGTTTTTTATGTGTTTAAGGGCTTGCTTTATCTGCTCTATCCCCCCCTCAAGCTCCCACCTGCGGGTGATAAAGGCGTCGGGCACCTCGTAGAACTCCAAAAATATCTCCTTTTGTACGCCGAGCGTCCTCGCGGGCTCCATCGTAAAAGTCCTCTCAAATGGCATCAGCTCCCCTTTTTCGAGTACAAGCTCGTAGCGCGGCCCCCTCTCCTTTGTTATGAAGCGGAGGGCGTAGGCGGTGGCGAGGTGGCGGTCGGTGACGTCTCGCGTTCCGTAGAGTGTCGCCCCTGTTGCAACCGCCGAGAAGGGGCTGTGATCGAAGATGGCGTTATCCGCCCGCAAATCCGGGAACCTTTCTCCGATCTTATCCTTGAAGGACGGTATCTGGCTTGACCCGCCCGTAAGGAGTACGGCGCTTATCGCGTCCGTCTTAATGCCAATCTTACGCGTCTTGGAGATGACCAGGGAGATGACCCTGTCTATGCTGTGGTAAAAATCGTTCGCCTCCAGCATATCCTCGAAGTCGGCTGTACTTACCCGGCATACGTGCTCGCCCTTCCACTCGAAGTCCACTTCACTTTTTTCAGAGAGGGCAACCTTAAGCTCCTCGGCCTTTCTTATAAGCTCCGGAGACGGTTCATCTCCTGGGATGGAACCCTTTTCGGCCAGGTATTTAGCGAACCAGATGTCGATGTCGCTGCCCCCGAGCATGTAGGATCTGTCGGGTTTAGCGACGACGTTTAACGAGTCTGTCGTAAGCCTCACGACCATCACATCCATGGTGCAGCCGCCGAAGTCGATTATCATGATCGTCTTCTCCTGGACGTCCGCGACCTGGTAGCCGAGGGCTGCGGCTAGCGGCTCTTCAAGGAACTCTACGTTTATGCCCTTGACCGTGCGTTCGATAATATCCTTCAGGGCCAGCCTGTAATCGCGGAAACCCACCGGGTTTGTAATATAAAATGTCTCGCTCGGCGCATTCTTTAGTACCTTTAGCCAGCCCCTGGGGGTTATCTCTTCCTTCAAGTGTCCGAAGAGGATACCAATGAACTTTTCCATATATTCCCGGCCTCTGGGGTTGCCGTCGAGGAGGAGCTTTTTCAGATTTGTTATGGGTGAGTGGCCTAGCGCTTCGGTGCCGATGGCGCCGGTCTCAAGGCTTAAGACGGTAGGCACTGTATCTATAGAGCTGAAACTCCTCGTGATGCCCGGCGGCGAAATATTCTCGGGGCGGCCCTTTACGGTCTTTCTCATGACAACGGTATTGGAGGCCCCGATATCTATGGAGATGGTGTTGTTTGCCTTCGCTAGCGAGGCGTTCTCGCGCTTCGCGGAGAATGAACGATCAGAGGAGATCTGCATGTCTTTGATAAGAAGCGGCCTCTGGATCTCGTTACCGTGGAAGGTGTCCTTCAGGCTCTCAAGCCGTTCGACTATCCTCTTGATCGCGTCCCGTAGCTCTACCGGCCTTACCCACGGGTGGGAGAAGGGTTTAAGGAGGCCGATGAAGCGTATGTCGTTAAGCTCCCCGCCGAATTCGTCGAGCCCCTTGGCGAATTTCTTTGCATAGGTCTCGCGCGTGTAGCGGTTCTTCTTATTTTCGTTCATCTTGCGTTCTTCGGCGACGATGACGTAGTCAACGACATCGAGGAACTCTACGTCACCCATCCTTCCCTTTATGGTGTAAAAAGGCAGGATGTTTTCGATAATCTTTAGAAGTTTAGGGTAGTACTCAATCCTCTTCGGTATCTCGTAGAATAGCTCTAAGAGGGTGATGTGGTTTACGAACGGGTCGCGGATCCGCATCGTAGCCTCATAGGCCTTCTCCATTGCGCGGCGGTAGTACGGCGCGAATGCCTCGCCGTCAGGCATGAGATTGGAGATAAAGACAAGGGCGTATTTTCTGAAATACGGCTCCTCAAGGCACTCGGTCGCCTTCATAGCCTCGTCTATCGCATCGAGGTATAGCGCCTGGAATCTCCCCTCCTTCGGCATGCGTCCTGCGACACCAAGGAAGCTGTTATTTTGAAAGAATTCATAGTCGCACGATTTAGGAAGTTCGAAGGCCAGTTTATCCATTGAGAGCCTTTTGGCCAATGGGTCGTCGGAGAGGCCGAGGGCGAGGGAGATGGCATAGTACCTGAGCTCGGTGAACTGCTCCTCGCCGGGGAGGAGTTCGGCGATACTCATAAGTGAACCTCTCCTTATGTAGAGATCGTCAATGTCGTTAGCCCCCCGAATCGTCCTACCTATGGCGTCTTTGAAGAGGTTTAGAAAACCAGCGCTCTTTGGAAGTTCGTTTGAGATTCTCAGAAGTGAAGTTTTTCTTGCCCTGGGGTCGCACATGGATTCGGTAAGGTCGAGGAGAACGAGAATCACGTCGTGGTAGAGATCAATATAGCCCGACTCGATGGGGATGAGATTTACGAAGTCGTGTAGCGCGCTCCTCTTCTCCTCTTCGGGCTCTACGGTGGAAAGGAAGTTGTAGCACTTTTTGAACTCCTCGGGCGAGCCGTGCTCCTTTTTAAGCTCCCTGGCTACACTGAGAACCCTCACACGGAGTTCGTTCATGTCGTCTATATCTACTAGAGAGTCGGTGCGGTTGTCGGTCATGACGCTTTCCCGTTTTATTGTTATCCTTTGCCGCAGAGGCAAAGGATTTATTTTCTGTTAATCTCTTTATGAGCGGTTATCCCCTGAAACCCGTCCTCGTTACCGTGCCGTCGGGGCTGATGATTATCTCACCCTTTCCGGGCATCTCAAGGTCGGAGAAATCGTATCTGCCCGTAAGGAGCATAATCCTCTGGTTGACTGAACCCCTCGCAAGCGCCGTCTGCTCCTTCTTGCCCTGCATAAAACGCCCTTCGATTAGCACGTCGATGTATGCCAGGCACTGGTACTTTACGCTATCCGAAAGGATCTCCTCGTAGGTGTTTCCCGTGTAGACCATCGTCGAGAGCGAGTGAACTTCTCTCGCGGCCTTTAAGAGACGGAGCAACTCACCGGGCTGCTCAAAGGGCTCGCCGCCGCTTACGGTAATCCCCTCGATATCTTCTCCCGACCCCTTTGAAAGAATATCGTCAGGGGAGAGGAGTTTGTTTTTTTCAAATGTGTGCGTATCGGGGTTGAAGCAGCCGGGACAGTCGAAGCGGCATCCCTGGAAGAATACCACCAACCTTGTGCCGGGCCCGTTTACCCTCGAAGAAGGGATAATGGAGTGTACGTTTATAAGGCCCGTGTCTTCCATTTTACTTCTCTGTTTCTATCTTAATCCTCTCGTCAAGGTCGATTGGTTCATGCTCGTCCTTTACGGTGAAATCCTCGACTTTGCCGATCACCTTCGAGAGCTGATTAGCCACTTCGGTGCAGTCCTTGAAGATGGTAGAGTCTATCTCCACCTTGCCGTCCGGAGCTATGCGAATACGAATCTCTCTATCCATAATATGAATCTCCGTAAAGGCGGTCCGAAGGAACCCGCCGCCTGATTTTTAAGTTTCAGGGGTAAAAAACTTCTCTCCGGCGGTATTTAAGGAAGAGGCCGAAGAAGCTATGCTCCACCGGAGCCCCCGGTTAGCCCCTTAGGAGTATTTTTATCTCCCCGTTGCTCTCAATCTCCTGGGAAATTTCAAAGTCCAGCGGAAGGTTCTCCTTAATGGACTCGTAGGCGTACATCTGCTTTAGCCTGTTAGAGAAGCGCTCGACTACGCGCGCGTCGCCCGAAACCTGGTAATGGCCCGTCTTCTCCTGCTGTATGTTAAGGATGTCGCCGTCCCTGTCTACCTTCAGTTCTTCTGTCTTCTCGTTTTCGACGAAGTTGATGATCTCGCCGCGCCTTGCGAGTTCCTTCAGGGCGCAGACTATATATTGCTTGTCGGTCATCTCCGTCTTTAATGTAGTATAGAAGCTCATAGCTATGCTCCTTATTCCGCCAGCGGGTGGTCTCTGAAGAACCTTGCCAGCGAGTCGTTATTCATGAGTACATCCGTGCAGAGTTTTTCAACGAGCTTTTCAACGACTTCGCGGTTGGTCGAGATTATCTCCTCGGTCTCTTCCTTGGCGCTGTCGAGTATCTTCTGGATATCGTCGAGAATCTCTCTTCCCGAGATCATGGCGTAGTCTTGAACCTCAATGAGGCTGGTATTCTTGATATTGTCGCCAAAACCGTACTCGACGACCATCTTTTTGGCCTTCTGCGTGGCCTGGCCAAGGTCGTGCGAGGCTCCGACTGTCTTCGAGTCGAGCCCCGATATCTCGTCTTCGGCGACCATTCCGCCAAGTATTATGCCGATCTCCATTTCGAGATCGCTCTTGGTGAAGGTACTTAGCATCGATTCGTCTATCGGGATATAAGAGCCGTACTCCTTGTAGTTGTCGATACTTATGAATGCCGGAGCCTTTCGGAAGTGGTGCCACATCGTCACCGTATGACCGGCCTCGTGTATGGCGAGGTTCCTCTTCTCCTTTTCGGAGAGCATCTCGGCCCTCTGCTGGAAGAGCGATCTCGACGCAGGGCGCGCCCTCTGCTGGCTCCAGTTCCTTAGAGCGTCTATCTCTTCTTTCTTAAGTGCGGAGAGGGGGGTGATATTTCTGAGCGCTTCGAGCATTGCGTCCTGGGTAATGCTTATGTGGGAGAGGCGGTTAATGCTCTCATCCGCCTCATCGGACTCCATGCCGTCGTGCATCCAGTTGAAGGTGGAGACGATGGCGTCCTTTACGGCCTGCTCTATCTCGGCCCCGGTAAAGCCCTGGCTGTTTTCGGCTAGGTCCGGGAGGCCTAGCCTCGCAACGTCTTGCCCTTTTCTCTCCAGATGTATCTTAAATATCTCCTCTCGCTCCGAAGCGCTCGGGAGGTCAACGAAGAAGACCTCGTCGTAACGCCCCTTTCTCCATAGTTCCGGCGGGAGGTTCTTGGGTTCGTTCGCCGTAGCGATGACGAATACCGGCTTCTCTTTCTCCTGGAGCCATGTGATAAAGGTACCGAAGACGCGAAGCTGCGTTCCGGAATCTCCCTGAAAACCCGTTACCCCGCCAAATGCCTTGTCTATCTCGTCTATCCAGAGTATGCAGGGGCTTACGGCCTCGGCAAGTTGTATTGAGCGGCGGATGTTTTTTTCGCTCTCGCCGACGGTGGAGCCAAAGACCCTGCCGACGTCCATCCTAAGAAGCGGGAGGTTCCAAATGCCTGCGATAGCCTTACAACATAAGCTTTTACCCGAGCCCGGTACTCCTATGAGGAGAAGCCCCTTGGGGATGTCGAGGCCCAGTCCCTCGGTCCTCTCTCTGCTTAGGCGGAAGACGTGTTCGCGCTCAATGAACCATTTCTTTATCTCGTCAAGGCCGCCTATGTGTTCCATGGATTCACGGTGCGGGTAATAGTCGAGTATCTTCTGTTTCTTTATAACCTGTTGTTTTTCGTCCTGAATGGATTTTATACAGTTTTCATTCAGTTGCCCGTCGTTAAGGCTTATGGACTTCCTGACGACACGCTTGATATTGTCCATCGATAGCCCCTGAAGAGACTTATAGAGTACGGCCCTGGTAGACTCCGGCCACGTCCCGGGTATCAGGTGGCCGTAGGTCTTGAGGACCATCTCTTCAATTTCGTCGTAATCAGGCAGTGATAGCTCGATTATTACGATATCCTCTTCAAGCTCCGGGGGGATCTCGCTTAGCGTCGGGCTTAGAATACAGATAGTGTTTAGCGAGCGTTGCTCGTCGGTTATAGCTGGAATATCCCTGAACTTTCTAAGGAATTCGTGGGAGTGGAAGTAGGTTGCGATATCCTTTAAGAGGAAGAGGTTATTTACATTCTCGTTCTTGGTAATCTTCTCCTCTATAGTCGAAAGTATCTTCTCGCGGCCTATCTTCTCGGTCTTCTTTCTGTCGCCGCCGCCCCTTAACCCCCTCGATACTGACCACGTCCAAAAGTGCGCGTCCATCTTGGAGCAGAGCTCTTCTACGACCTTCTCAACGCGGCGCTCCTCAAAGCTTGTTAGCCAGAGAATTGGATAGCGCGCCTCGACATGTATCTTAATTTCATTTTCGAAATCTTTAGTATTCATATTAACCCCTTGTCTTGTATGACTATATTCTAGCATAATTTTTACTCTTTTTGAAACCGGATGTCAATCAGCATCTTCTAGGCCTCTTTCTCCTCATCTGATACGTCGGTGTAAGAGGAGTGAAACTGTGTTATAATTAATGCAATAGGGGTTTTAGGAAGTAATGTAGAAGAGATTAAAGATAGCGGGGTGCCGAAATGTTTAGTTTACGATTCTTTCTCATGGCGATAGTGCTGCAAGTATTTGTTCTTACGGGAATTTGCACGTTTGCAGCGGCAAATACGCCGGACTTTGACAGGGCCTCTAACGAGTGCCTTGGTTGCCACGTCTCCGAGGGCCCCGGCAGCTTTCACAAGGGGGAAGGCCAAACCGTCCACATCGTAGGTAAGGATTACGCCTTATCCAGGGCCTCGGACCCGACATTAGCCCCGGTTAGTGCGCTTGACCCGCTCCTTAAGCTGGTGGATGGAAAGGTCTCCTGTATAACCTGCCATACGGCGTACTCCGCCAAGGCTCACCCGAAAGAAGGGGAGAGCACCGGGGATAAGATGCTTGCCATTAGCAACGAGGGGAGCGCCCTCTGTCTCGCCTGTCACCTGAAGTAGCCGGGTTTATGCACGCATATAGGCAATTTATTTAGACTTCGGGGGTTTTTTATTATTAGCCTCCCCGGTCTTTACCTGTAAGTCGCGCGAA